>JBEAYK010000087.1:0-5245 GCA_041159305.1 Pseudomonadota bacterium | reverse complement strand
ACACGACCTGCAGCCCGATGGCCGGACGTCTGCTGCGGCGCTGGCTGCACCGGCCGCTCAGGGATGCGGACACGGTCCGTCAACGCCACCAGGCGGTATCGGTGCTCATCGACCGGCACATGACGGAACCGCTAAGTGCCGTTTTCCGCGGCATCGGTGATCTGGAGCGCATGTTGACCCGTATCGCCCTGCGCAGCGCACGCCCGCGGGACCTGAGCGGACTGCGCGATGGATTGTTGCGGCTTCCCGAAATTGAAGCAATACTGCAGCCTGCCGATGCACCGCGGTTGCGTGAATTACGTACCGCATTGGGTCGACATCCGGATCTGGCGGCGCATCTGCAGCAGGCACTTATGCAGCAGCCTGCGGTATTGCTGCGCGATGGCGGTGTATTTGCAAACGGCTTCGACGCCGAACTGGATGAGTTGCGCGTGCTTTCCACCAATGCCGATCAGTTCCTCGTCGATCTGGAAGTACGGGAGAAGGCGGCGACCGGCATTCCCACGCTGAAAGTCGGCTACAACCGCGTGCATGGCTATTACATCGAAATCAGCAAAGGCCAGGCGGAAAAGGCGCCGGCGCACTATACGCGACGGCAGACCCTGACCGGTGCCGAGCGCTTCATCACCGAGGAACTGAAAGCCTTCGAAGACAAGGTGCTGTCGGCACGCGAACGTTCGCTAGCACGGGAACGGTTTCTCTATGAGCAATTGCTCGACCGGCTCAATCATGACCTGCAGACCCTGAAAGCCTGCGCTCAGGCATTGGCCGAATGCGATGTACTGACGGCATTCGCCGAACGTGCCGAAGCTTTGAACTGGTGCTGCCCGCAGTTGCTGGATAGCGATGGCATCCGTATCCGACGCGGCCGACATCCGGTGGTGGAGCAGGTGCGCGAACAGGCCTTTGAACCGAATGATCTCATCCTCGACGGCGAGCAGCGCATGCTGCTGATTACCGGCCCGAACATGGGCGGCAAATCCACCTACATGCGCCAGAACGCACTGATCATCCTGCTCGCTTATATCGGCAGTTTCGTTCCGGCCGAATCCGCTGAAATCGGTCCAATCGACCGCATCCTGACCCGCATCGGTGCCGGCGACGATCTGGCCCGCGGACAATCCACCTTTATGGTGGAAATGTCGGAAACCAGTTTCATCTTGCGCAACGCCAGTCCGCGGTCCTTCGTGCTGATGGATGAAATCGGCCGAGGGACGTCAACCTATGACGGCTTGGCATTGGCGCAGGCATGCGCCGAAGCACTTTGCGATGGCAACCATGCTTACTGCCTGTTCGCCACCCATTACTTCGAATTGACTGCACTGCCTGAAAGTCACTCCGGCATCCGCAACGTGCATCTGGATGCGGTGGAACACGGCGATCAGCTGATTTTCATGCATGCGGTGAAAGACGGTCCCGCCAACCGCAGCTTCGGTCTGCAGGTGGCGTCATTGGCCGGCCTTCCCAAGCCGGTGCTCACGCGTGCCAAGCAGGCGCTCCTGCAATTGGAAAACAAACCGCAACAGGCCTTGAGCCTGAATCCGCAGACACTTGAACAGCCGGCGCAGCTCGGCCTGTTCGTTGCCGACAATGCACTGGCCGATGCCGTTGACGCCCTTCAGCCGGACGAACTTACACCAAAGCAGGCGCTTGAAGCCTTGTATCGCCTGAAACAGTTACGCTGAGCGCATGTGCCAAGTCGGACCAGATGTCTTCGACATGTTCGATGCCAACCGATAAGCGAACCAGTCCGGGACTGATGCCGTGCTGCTCACGTGCCGCTGCGCTGACAACGCGATGGGTCAATCCGGCAGGGTGCTGTATCAAGGAATCGACGGCCCCCAGACTGACTGCCGGCGTGCACAGCCGAACCGATGCCAACATCGCCGCGGCCGCCCCGTAACCCTGCGCCAGTTCGAATGCCATCAAGGCCCCCGGTCCGCGCATCTGCCGATGATAGATGGCCGCCTGATCCCCCGTAGTTCGTGAGGGAAAATGTACAGCCTTCACTGCCGGATGCATGGCAAGACGCTCTGCGATGATCTGCGCATTTTCCTGGGCACGCTCGACCCGCAGATGGAGCGTCGTCAGACCACGATGCAGAAGATAGGCGGCTAAAGGATGCAGAAGTGCACCGGTAGCGGCTCGCACAGTTCGCAATGGTTTGGCGCGGGCTTCACTGCAACTCACCACGCCGGCCATGACATCGCCATGCCCAGACAAGAATTTGGTTGCACTGTGCAACACATACGCCGCACCATGCTGTGCAGGATTCTGAATTCCCGGAGGCGCGAAGCTGGAGTCCACAAGTACCGGCACGGCACCGGCGGCGGCGGCCACGGCGGCGATATCAACCAACTTCAAGGTCGGATTAGCAGGCGTCTCTATGATGACCAAAGCCGTATCCGGACGTATTCTCAGCGCGATTTCATCAGCGGTCACAAATTCGGTTTGCAGACCACATAAGCCAGATGCCAGTAAATGGTCCGATGTTCCATAAATGGGTCGAACGGCCAACACATGGTTTCCGCGGCTTCGGGCATCCAATAATACGGCAGTCATCGCCGCCATACCGGAACCATAGGCAACACAGGCATCCATGCCTTCGAGTTGAGCAATGGCCTTTTCCACTCTCGCCACCGTGGGGTTATGCAGACGGGCATAAATCGGATTGACTGCGTCCGCTTCACCAGCCACGAGGGCATCGAAGCTGGCGGTACCGATCGCAAGGTCCGGGGTGGGATAGGTGGTCGAAAGATCGATCGGCGGGGCATGAACGCCCAACACTGCAAAATCTTCCCTTCCGGCATGCACACTGAGAGTATCGGGATGGACCATGGCCTATTCCTGCGGAAATAATGTCAATTTTGCCTATTTATTCCAATCAGTAGCTATAATCCGAATATTATTTCGTATTGAGGCCTTCAAATGAAGCTTGACCGAATCGATCGCCAAATTCTTCGCCTGCTCCGGAACAATGCACGGATGCCGAATAAGGACTTGGCCGAACATGCGCAAATTGCTCCGTCAACAGCACTCGAACGCGTCCGCAGAATGCATGAAGAAAAAGTAATTCTCGGGTATCACGCCGAGGTCGCTCCGAAAGCAGTCGGCATCAACTTGCAGGCCATGGTCGCCATTCGTATGACTCGACATTCGCAAGACTCACTGAATTCCTTCCACACCCATCTCAACGCTCTGCAAGAGGTCCTGGCCTACTACCATGTCGCTGGCAAAGACGATTTTCTCGTTCATGTCGGCGTTCAGGACAGCGAGCATCTCCGTGATTTCGTTGTTTCAGCATTTACACAACGCGAGGAAGTCGCCCATATCGAAACACATCTGATTTTCGACTTTCACCGCAATCCCGAGCTTCCCGTTTATGCTGCAAGAGAAGCCTGACGCAAACCGTGAGCACCGCCACAATCGATATTGCCAATAGAGGAGGGATATATGGGACTTTTCGACGGATTGATGGGGAACGCATCAAAAATCGACCCCGCGAACATTCAGGGTGATTTCGAGAAGATAATGACCCCAGATGAAACCGTAGAACATGCCTACAAGCTGATCCGCGACTATCTTGTTTTCACTGATAAGCGCCTTGTTTTGGTCAACAAGCAGGGCCTGACTGGCGGCAAAATGGAATACCACTCCATTCCATACCGCAGCATCACGCATTTCAGCGTCGAAACGGCGGGTACATTTGATTTGGATGCAGAATTGAAAATCTGGATTTCCGGGACAGCCGAGCCGGTTCAACAAAGTTTCAATAAATTCCTCAGCATCTATGAAGTCCAGGGCGTACTGGCAACCTATGTGCTGAGATAGATTGCCTAAAGCGCGTCGATGTCGCCGAGTGCCTGGATCAGGCGGCGCGCACGCTTGTCGGGTTTGGTCAGTGGCGCCTTGTAGCCGGCATTGGCGAGCCGTTTCATCTCGCGCTCGCTTTCACGCTTGATGCGTGATGTTTCGGATTCGGAATACAGAGACTGCGCGACGGCCGCAGGGCCACGCTGCTCGCTCAGCCCGAGCACGCTGATTTCATAAAGTTCATTGGCACGATTGATCTGCAGGACATCGCCGCAGCGCAGCATGCGCGAGGGTTTTATGGCCTGGCCGCCGATCTGGACTTTGCCGCCGACCAGCATCTGCTTGGCCAGGCTGCGGGTCTTGAAAAACCGCGCGGCCCATAACCAAATATCGGCACGGACTTCGGTGAGGGGTTCTTTGTTCATTCGCTTAAAATGCAAACGGCCGCGATAAGCGGCCGTGTGTGCAGCAGGTCAGACATCAACTCAGGCTTTTTTGCCGTAGTTGAGATCTTCCTTGATGCGGGCTTTCTTGCCTTCCAGGTCGCGCAGGTAGTACAGCTTGCCCTGACGGACGTCACCGCGGCGCTTGACCGACACGGAGTCGATGGTGGCGCTGTGGGTCTGGAACACGCGCTCGACGCCGAAACCGTGCGAGATCTTGCGGACGGTGAAAGCGGAATTCAGACCGCGGTTCTTGATGGCAATGACCACGCCTTCGTAGGCTTGCACGCGCTCGCGATTGCCTTCTTTGACTTTGACGTTGACCACGACGGTGTCGCCGGGACCGAAGTCAGGCAGCTTGCGGGTGATTTGTTCGGCTTCGAATTTTTGCAGGAGGTTCATAGGACACCACGGATTCTGTCGTTCTGGGGGACGCCTCTCGGCGTGTTTAGCCGCTTATTATAGCCCGAAACTTACGGTTTTGACTAGGGGTTTCGGCCATCGTCCGGGGGATTGCCGGTCTGTTCAGCTTTGAACTCGGCCAGAAGCGCGGCGTCGGCCTGGGACAGACGGCTTTCATCCAGCAAATCCGGGCGTTTCAGCCAGGTCCGGCCCAGACTTTGCTTACGCCGCCAACGGGCAATCAGTGCGTGATTGCCGGACAACAGCACCTCCGGAACTCCGTTGGTGCCAAGGGTTTCGGATCGGGTGAAGTGCGGACAATCGAGCAATCCATTTTCAAAACTGTCCTGAATGGCCGAATCGGCATCGTTCAGGACCCCATCCAGCAGCCGGACCACGGCATCGATGACCGTGGCCGCCGGTAGCTCGCCACCGGACAGCACATAATCGCCGAGGGAAATTTCCTCATCGATGCGGGCATCCACAAAGCGCTGGTCGACACCCTCATAGCGGCCGGCCAGCAGCACCAGTCGCGGCCTTGCGGCCAGTTCGCGGGCCTTGGCTTGGGTAAACGGCCGGCCCTGCGG
>JBEAYK010000086.1:0-5253 GCA_041159305.1 Pseudomonadota bacterium | reverse complement strand
TCGCGCGGCAATCTGCTGCCGATCGTCGACTTCAAATTGTTCATCTTCGGTGAGCGCACGTTGATGCATGACGGACAGCGCATGCTGGTCGTTCAGCAGAGCGGCGGCATGGTCGCTGTGGTGGTTGATGAACTTTACGGTCAACGATTCTTCAACGATGCGCAGCTAGCCGATGAGGCGCAGGCTTTTGCCGAGGGCCGTCTCGGCCATTTCGTCAGCAAGGCCTACAGCGCGCTCGGTAAGACTTGGGGCGTTTTCGACATGGACCTGTTGACGCGCACACCGGAATTCAGACAGGCTGCAGCTTGACGTAACACAAAAAATACTTCAGGGGATTTGCGACACATGAGTACGAATAAACTAGGTTCCTTCACCTCCAGGCTCGGCACTTACAGCCAACGCTTCTGGCTTCTCATTCTGGCCTTGGCCGTGCTCGCGTTTGCCGCGAACTTCATCGCGACCAACTATTACAGTGCCCAGGAAAACCAAGCGCGCGCACTGAGCTCCGAGCTGCAGGTGCTGTCCCAGAAGCTGGCCAACTATTCCAAGCAGTCGGCCTCCGGCAACGCAGAATCCTTTGCCGAATTCCAGGCCACCAAGGACCGCATCGATGAAATCGTGGCCAATCTCAACAAGAGCCATAACTCGCTCGGCGCCAAAGGCGCATTGGCGCAGGTCAGCAAGACCTGGGCGACCATCGAGAAAAACGCCGAAGTCATTCTGAAGTCCGAGAAGGAAGTGGTGACCCTGTCGAATACCGCCAGCCAGTTCAATGCCCGTGTGCCGCAGCTGTCGGCCCGATTGAGCGAAGTGGTGTCGGCCATGTCCGATTACGCCGCGCCGGCCGCGCAGATCAACTTGGCCAACCGCCAGATCGTGCTGGTCGACCGCATGGCGCGGCGCGTGACCGAAGTGGTCGCCGGTGGCGAGAAAGCCGTGTCTTCCGCTGATGCGCTGTCGCGCGATACCGCGGCGTTCTCCCAGGTGCTGACCGGTCTGAAGTCCGGTAACGCCGATTGGAACGTTTCCCCGGTCGCTTCGCCGGCCGCCATGAATTCCGTCGTTGCTGCCGAGCAGCTGTTCGGTGAGTCCGAAAAGGAAATCAAATCCATTCTCGACGCATCCACCAACCTGTTCGACGTGCATCAGGCTGAAGGCGCGATTTCGCTCGACTCCGCCGTGTTGCTGGAAGACAGCGAAAATCTTTACAAGGCTTTTGACAACATCAATCTCCGCCGCATTTTTCCGAACAGCTACATCACCATCGCGTCCGCAGTGGCCGCGCTGGTCAGCATGTTCTTCCTGGCGCTGCTGTATCTGAGCAGCCAGAAGGGCGAACTATCGCGTTCCAAGGAAACCAACCAGCAGCAGCAGCAAGCAATTATGCGTCTGCTCGATGAAATCGATCCGCTCTCGAACGGCGACCTGACCTCCAAAGCGACAGTGACCGAAGACTTTACCGGCGCCATCGCAGACGCCATCAATAACACCGTGGATGAAATGCGCTTGCTGGTGGGTACCATCAACGACACCTCGGTGCAGGTGTCGGCTTCAGCCCAGGAAACCCAGGCCACAGCCGCCCAGCTCGCCGAAGCAGCCGAACAGCAGGCCCGCCAGATTGAATCGGCATCGAGCCAGATTACCCGCATCGCCGACAATATCGATGACGTGTCACGCCGTTCCGCCGAGTCGGCGGAAGTGGCCACGCGTTCGGTGGAAATCGCATCGAAGGGTGCCGATGTCGTGCGCCAGACGATTCACGGCATGGACAACATCCGCGGTCAGATCCAGGAAACCGCAAAGCGCATCAAGCGTCTCGGCGAAAGTTCGCAGGAAATCGGGTCGATCATCGAGCTCATCAATGACATCGCCGAGCAGACCAACATCCTGTCGCTGAACGCGGCCATTCAGGCGGCGTCGGCAGGTGAAGCCGGGCGCGGTTTCGCAGTGGTGGCCGATGAGGTGCAGCGTCTGGCGGAACGGGCTTCGAATGCCACCAAGCGCATCGAGACCCTGGTGCAGACCATTCAATCCGATACCAACGAAGCGGTGAATTCGATGGAGCAGACCACCGCTGAGGTGGTCGCAGGTGCACGACTTGCGGAAGATGCCGGTCTGGCGCTGGGCGAAATCGAAACCGTTTCGGGCGATCTGTCGAAACTGATTCAGGACATTTCCGTGGCTTCCAAGGAACAGTCCCGTTCGGCCGGCAGCATCACCGAATCGATGGCGGCCATTCAGGACATTACCAAGCAGACCTCGCAGGGCGCCGGCAATACGGCGGAGTCGGTCGGAAACCTGGCGAAACTCGCCGCCGACCTGCGTCGTTCCGTAGCGAACTTCAAACTGCCGAGCTGACGCCGAGCGATGCGCGCCAGCGCTAGCCGTGTCCTGATTGGAATCTGCGAAGGTTTTGAATGAAATTACTGAGCCCCATCGATGTTACTGTCCTGACCTGGCTGAAGCCGGAGCTTGACAGCACCCTGCAATCGGCGCGTTCGTCACTTGAACGCTTCGTCGAGGAAGGCCAGGGCATTACCGCGCTGCGTGAGTGCAGCGGCCACTTGCATCAGGTCGCCGGCATTCTCAATATGGTCGAGCTGACCGGCGCTGCACGTCTGGCGGAGGAAATGGAGCGTCTCTCGCTCGCCCTCGCGGACGGCGACATGCCGAATGCCGACAATGCTTTTTCACTGCTGATGCAGTGCATCGTGCAGCTTCCGGATTACCTTGAACGACTGCAGAATGGTAACCGCGATGTGCCGGTGGTTTTGCTGCCGTTGGTCAACGAGCTGAGGTCGATCCGCGGTGAAGCCATGCTGGGTGAAGAGGCCGTTTATTCCGCACCGACACAGCAACCGCTTCCGGATGAAGTGCTTTCGCAGATCCGCAGCCAAAGCGATGACTCCGATTTCGCATCCATGTCGCTTCAGTTCCAGGCCCATCTGCAGGGTTGGCTGAATAACGCCGCGGATTACGAGGCGGCCCGGAAATTGGCCGGGGTGTGCGGCCGGATCAGTGCGCAGTGCCGTGAGGAATCCAGCCGTAAATTGTTCTGGGTTGCTTCGGCCTTGCTTGCCGCGCTTGCGGACCGCAGCATTGAACGTGACGATGCCCTCAAACAGAGTCTGGTAAAGGTCGATCAAGAGGTCAATTTCCTCAATCACCGGGGCATCGGCGAAATCCGCCACATTTCCCCCGTGCGCCTGACCCAGGAGCTGCTGTATTTCGTGGCACGTGATGCCGGCGCGGCGCCTGCACTCAAGCAGGTTTACGACGTTTTCGAGCTGGCCAGAATCGTGCCGGATGAAGAAGAAATCGCGCATGCCAAAAGCAGCCTGCTTGGCCGAAACAATGCCTTGCTGGAAAGCGTCGCCGCGGTCATCAAAGAAGACATTCTTCGCATCAAGGATACGCTTGATCTGAGCATACGCCAGAACGACAAGAATCCAGCGGACATGGCGGATCTGGTCGGTGTGCTTGCCCGTATTGAAAATACTCTGGGACTGATCGATGCCAAAGAGGCCCGTGAGCACATCCGCGGCAACCGAGAGACCATTCAGGCCTATGTCGACGGAAGCAGTCAGCTCAACGACAGCGAACTCATGGCCATCGCAAAATCGCTGCTCTCGGTCGAATTCATGCTCGATTATCACGGCAGTGATGCCGTCGGCCGTCAATCGCGGATGGCCAGCGATTTTCTGGCTTCATCGCAATCGCATCAGTTGCTGGACGCACTCATCCGCGAATCCATTGTCAACTTCATGCAGGTGCGGCAGGCATACGTCGCATTCGTTGAAAGCTATTGGGATCATCAGCAACTCTCGGTAATCCCTGGCCTGTTGAAACAGGTTTCCGGCGCCCTCGCCATTCTTGAATACACCCCCGTGTCGGCTTACATTGACGGGGTAAACGCATACACGCGCGTCGAACTGATCGATGGCAAAGGCATTCCCAACGGCGATCAGATGGAGCGTCTGGCCGAAGTGCTTGCGAGCCTCGAGTACTACCTCGAGTCCGTGCGCGACCGTCGACCAAACCGCGATCGCATTCTCGACATCACCCGCAAGAGCCTTGAAGCATTGCATTACTGGCCGGTACCCGAGAAGGCCGCGCGCGCCGCCGAGCGCGATATGCCTGCCGCCGCCGAGGTTCCGGCCGCAGTTCCGGCTGCCGCTGAGGCTGCTGCAGTCCCGGCAGCCATGCAATCCGACAATCCGGTCATTGTGGTCGATGAAACCGGCGATGTCGTCGATGGTTTCGATTACACCGCCGAAGGCATCGATGACGAAATCCGCGAGATCTTCCTTGAAGAGTTCAATGAAGAGAATGCCAATCTGCAGGGATTCTTCCGGGATTGGCAAAGCGACCCGGAAAACATCGAGCTGGTCCGTCCGATTCGTCGTGTATTCCATACCTTGAAAGGCAGCGGTCGTCTGGTGGGTGCAAAATCCCTCAGCGAATTCAGCTGGAAAGTCGAAAGCCTGCTGAACCGCGTGTTGGACGGTTCACGGCCGGTTTCGGACCCGGTCGTCATGATGGTCAAGCGCGCCATCGCCACGCTGCCAGTATTCCACAGGGCCTTGACCGGCGAACGTGTAAGTCTGGATCTTGCCGGTTTGAATGAGATCTCGGAGCGCTTGGCGGCCGGTGAGGATATTTATTACCGTCAACAGCAGGCGCCGAATGTCATTCCCGCCGTTGCCGAGACGGCAGTGGCGGCGACACTGGAAGCGAAGGGCGCCGAGTCGTCTGCTGAACCAGTTATCGATCCGGTGCTGCTTGAAATTCTGAAACCTGAAGTCGCCGGCCATTTGCAGACTGTCAATGAGTGGTTGCAACGTGCAGCGGTCTCCGGTCTTGCCAACTATGATGATGCACTTTTCCGTGCAATCCATACCATGAACGGTGCTTTCGCCATGTCGGAGGTCGCGAACATGGCAGGCATACTGGCGCCGGCTGAAGCCTTGGTCCGTCGCGGAATTGCCCATAACATCGCCGCTAACGCAGAGACTGTGGCCTGTCTGGCGCAGGTGGCGGATGCTGTTCAAGCGACACTGGATGATCTGAGTCAGAATACCGTTCCGGGTCATTTCACCGAGCTTGAGTCCTGGGTGGCTGCCAAGCGCGACGAGCTGCCGGAACTGCCCAGCGCATCACTCACGCCTGTGGCGCTGGCCGACATGGCCACCGAACAAGCGGCCGCCGAACAAGCCGCCGCCGAACAAGCCGCTGCCGAACAAGCCGCTGCCG
>JBEAYK010000085.1:0-5254 GCA_041159305.1 Pseudomonadota bacterium | reverse complement strand
TCTATTGGCAGTACCGATTTATGATCCCAATCGCTGCTCAATCGCCTTCCATCCTCTGCACACATGGCCCGCGATCGTGATTTACGTCGGCCTCTTTATTGTCCCTCTCATGATGAGCAGAAAACAGGAGAGCGAGCGCCTCCAAACTGCCATGCGCATGTCGCACTTGATTGGACTGGGGCTTCTGATTCACATGATTCTCGATGGACTCGATTGCTTGATGTGAAGGACAAAAAAGTGATCCGCCGCGTGCAACGGCCTGAAAATTCGTTCAAGCCGCCCCGGAATTTGAGTAAACTGGTATTACCCGCGGCAGCTGCCGCTTGATTCAATCGTTAGGCTGCGTAAGAAAACCCATGCCCATCGAAGTTCACATTGACGACCTGAGTTCACCGGATGTTCAAAGCATCGTCGCTGAGCACCTCTCCGGAATGCACGGCAATTCTCCTCCCGGGCATGTCCACGCCTTGGCCATTGACGGTCTCAAGGCCCCAGGCACTACGTTCTGGTCTGCTTGGTCGAACGGTCGACTGTGCGGTTGCGGCGCCCTGAAGCAGCTGACAGCAGACTCCGGCGAAATCAAATCCATGCGGACACGGGCCGACTTCCTCAGACAAGGGGTGGGACAGGCTGTACTGCAGGAGATCATGCAAACCGCCCAGGACAGAGGCTATACCCGTCTTTATCTGGAAACGGGCACTGGTGCCGCCTTTGAGGCGGCGCATGCCTTGTATCTGCGCAATGGCTTCGCTTGGTGCGGAGCCTTCGGTGACTACGAGGCTACCGACTTCAATGTATTCATGGTCAAGGTATTGCCGTCACGGTGAGGCGCGCCTTGACCAGCCTTTCAAGCGGGAGCCGCCCCGGAATGTGAGTAAACTGATGTTGTCGTGGTCGGCTGCTTATTTCAATCGCTACTTTCCTACGGATCATAGGGCCATAAAATGTCTACCGTCGCATCCACACCCAAGCCGCCATACTATGCCGTAATTTTCACCTCTCTGCGGACGGAAGATGACAACGGCTATGCCGATATGGCGACAAAAATGCTTGAGCTTGCCGCGCAGCAGCCGGGCTTTTTAGGCATTGAGTCGGCCAGAGAAGATCTCGGGATTACCGTTTCCTACTGGTCTGATCTTGAATCCATCAAAAACTGGAAGATCAATGCTGAACACCTACAGGCTCAACAATTTGGGCGTGAGCAGTGGTACGCATCCTTCAAAGTACGAATAAGCAAGGTTGAGCGCGACTACGGCTTCTGAAAGCCGCTTAATTAAAGCGCTATTCCTGCCAGAACGACGGAATGAACAGCACCAGGATGGTGAAAATTTCCAGGCGCCCGACCAGCATGGCGAAACTCATCAGCCAGGTCGAGAAATCGCTGAGCGCAAGAAAGTGAGATGCATTCAGGCCAAGCGCAGGCCCCATGTTGTTGATGCAGGCCGCCACCGAGGAGAACGCGGTCACGATGTCCACGCCGTCGGCGGTGAGCAGCAGGAACAGCACCAGATACACCGTGATGTACAGCGCGCAGAATCCGGCCACCGAGATCACCACGCTTTCCGAAACGCGCTTGCCGCCCATAGTCACCAGAAACTGTGCTTTCGGATGCACCAGCTGTTTCAGTTCGCGATAGCCTTGGCGCACCACCAGCTGTACGCGTGCCACCTTCATGCCGCCGGCAGTGGAACCGGAACAGCCACCGATGAAACCGATCATGATCAGCAGTACCGGAAGCATGCCCGGCCAGGCGGTGAAGCCAGTGGTCACGAAACCGGTGGTGGTGATGTTGGAGACCACTTGGAAGGCACCATGGCGCAATGATTCACCAAATCCGCCGAAGGTGCCGCCAGCCCACAACAGCAGCGCCACCAGCAGACTGAAGCCGGCCAGAATGCCGATATAGGCGCGCACTTCACTACTGGCTTGGTAATGGCTGACCGTAGCCGCCCGCCAGGCGTACCAGTGCAGACTGAAGCTGATGCCGCCGAGCAGCATGAATACGGTGGCGATGCCGTCGAGCAGACCGCTGTCCCAATAGGCGAAACTGGCATCGTGGGTGGAAAACCCGCCGGTAGCCACCGTGGCCATCGCGTGATTGACCGCATCGAACAGATCCATGCCGCCGAACCAGTACGCCAGTGCGCACAGCACATTCAGGCCCAGATAAACGATCCACAGCGTCCGTGCGGTTTCGGCGATGCGTGGCGTCAGTTTGTTGTCTTTCACCGGACCGGTGCTTTCGGCCTTGAACAGATGCATGCCGCCGATTTTCAGCATCGGCAGCACGGCGATGGCCAGAATCACGATGCCCATGCCGCCGAAGAAATTGAGCGAGGAGCGGAAGAACAGCAGGCTCTTCGGCATCGTATCCAATCCGACCAGCATGGTGGCGCCGGTGGTGGTCAAGCCGGAAGTCGATTCGAACACGGCATCGGTATAACTGAGTTGCGGCAGCGCAAGATAGAACGGCACCGCGGTGACCAGCCCGGCGATGATCCAGATGCCGGCGGTGATCAGGAAGCCGTCGCGCAGGCGCAGTTCGTAGTGGCTGTGGCGGAAGGCGTACCAGAGCAGGGTACCGGCCGCCAGCGTCGGCAGCATCGCTTCCAGAAACGGCAGTACCGTCGGCTCATCCCACAACGCGGCCAGTAACAGCGAGGGCAGAATGATCAACGATGACAGCGCGGTGACCGCGCCGAATACCCGCAGCATGGCGCCGGTACGGCTGCTCACTGCCAGTCCACTTCTTTGAACAGGGCGATGACGGCCGGCAGATCGCGTTTGTCGGCAACGAACAGGATGATGTGATCGCCTGGTTCGATGACCACGTCGTGGTGGGCGATCAGCAGTTCTTCGCCGCGTACGATGCCGCCGATGGTGGTCGAATCCGGTAGCGCCAGTTCGTCCAGCTCGCGGCCGACCACGCGCGAACTGCGTCGGTCGCCGCGCACCACCACTTCGATGGCTTCGGCGGCGCCGCGGCGCAGCGAATAGACGCGCTCGGGCGCGCCTTCGCGGATGTGCGAGAGCAGCGCGCTGAGGGTGACCGACTGCGGGCTGATGGCGATGTCGATGGTGCTGCCTTCGACCAGCTCGGCGTAGGATGCACGGTTGATCAGCGCCACCACGCGCGGGCAACCCAGACGCTTGGCCAGCATGGCCGACAGGATATTGGCTTCGTCGTCATTGGTGAGCGCGCAGTACACGTCGGTCTGGTCGATGTTCTCTTCGCGCAGCAGATCCTCGTCGGCGCAGTCACCGACCAGCACGATGGTGTTGAGCAGATCCTCGGCGATGGCGCGGGCGCGGTCACGCGAGCGTTCGAGTACTTTCACCGAATAGCGTTTCTCCAGCGAGCGCGCCAGGCGCCGGCCGATGCCGCCGCCACCGGAAATGAAAATGCGTTTGGTCAGGCGTTTGTCGGCCGAACGGAATTCGCTCATCATCGCCTTGATGGCGTTCTGATGGGCGAGGAAGAATACTTCGTCGCCGGCTTCGATGACGGTGATGCCTTTCGGTTTGACTGCCTTGCCCTTGCGGAAGATGGCGGCCACGCGCACGTCCATGCCCTGCGGTAGATGCCGGCGCAGTTCGCGGATTTCATGGCCGACCAAAGCGCCGCCGTGCAGGGCGCGCACCGCCACCAGCTGGGCGCGGCCTTCGGCGAAATCCAGCACCTGCAGCGCACCGGGCGTAGCAATCAGGCGTTCCACATGCCGACAGACCAGCTCTTCCGGACTGATGGCCGCGGTGACCGCGGCTTCGCCGCCGAGGCCCTGCTTGGCCAAGGCCAGGTATTCGAGTTCGCGCAGGCGCGCCACGCGCGTGGGCGCATCCGGTTGCTGGGCCGCAATCTGGCAGGCGATGATGTTGACTTCATCCGAAGAGGTGACCGCGACCAGCAGTTCGGCTTCATCGAGCCCGGCCTGGGCCAGCACGCTCGGCAGCGAGGCATGGCCGACCACGGCGCGGATGTCGAGCTTTTCGGTCAACTCACGCAGACGATGAGCATCGCTGTCGACCACGGTAATGTCGTTCTGGTCTTCCACCGACAGCGCCGCCGCCACCGAGCTGCCGACCTGGCCGGCGCCGAGAATGAGAATTTTCATGGCAACTTCCCTGCGTTCATGGCGTCCATGATAACGGAGTCCTCGAGCCGGCGCACCGTTTGTTACACTGTGGGCATTCCCCTCGGAATTCCCGCATGCGCCGTCTTTTCGTCCACATCGGCAGTCACAAAGCCGGCAGCACCGCACTGCAGGACAGCCTGCTGGCCAACCGGGGCAGCGACACCGGCTTCCGCTTCCTGCATCACCCGCGCCTGCGCACGCACTCGGTGCTGGCCGCGATGTACAAACCCTTCGACACCCTGGACCATACCATCCGTCTGCAGATGCCGGATCCTGAGGCGGTGGCGCTGGTGCGTCGCAACTTCTGGCAGCGCATACCGGAACACTTCCCGGACGCGGACAATGCGGTGCTGTCCTCGGAATACCTCAGCGCGGTCGATGCCGACGCGGTACGGCGCTTCCGCAGTGATGTGGAAGCCATGGGCTACGGGCGCTTCCGGATTCTGCTGTATGTGCGTGAAGCCACCGCCCGCTACGCCTCGGGCATCCAACAGGCGGTGAAATTCCGCAATGATCTGCCGCGCATGGATCCGCGCATTCTTTACTTCAATTTCCGCGAACAGATCGAAACCTGGGAATCGGTGTTTCCGGGCGATGTCGAAGTGCGCGCGTTCGAGCGTGGCCAGCTGCTCGAGGGCTGTGTGGTCGCCGATGCTTACAGCCGCATTTCGGAATTCTTCGGAATCGCTGTGCATCCGGACAAGCGGGTCGATTCGAACCGCTCGATGTCGTCGGAAACCCTGTTCTGCCTGTACAACATTTACCGGCACCTGGATACCGCCCAGTTTTCAGCTGCCCAGGTCCGGATACAAGCCGGTCTGCACAAGCAGATTGAAACCCTGGTGCAGCGCAGTGTGCCCGCCCCCTCCCGCATCACGCTGCGGCCGTCTCTGGCACGCATGGTGTACGAACGGCACCGTGCCGATTATGACTGGCTGGCACAACATTACGGCGTGCGCTTCCCGGAACCGGCAATCCTGGCGGACACCACGGACGATGCGCCCTTGCGTCTGTCGGATCCGCCGAGCTTGCCGGAAATGGTGCTGCCGCCGGATGCGCGCGTGCTGATCCAGCTGCTGGGTAAAATCGCAGCCGACGGACTATTCCGCACGCGCTGATTC
>JBEAYK010000084.1:0-5311 GCA_041159305.1 Pseudomonadota bacterium | reverse complement strand
TTCGTGACCAGCTTCTACAGCTTCCGTCTCCTTTATCTGACTTTCCACGGCAAGGAACGGTTCGATACACATGCCGGCGAGTCGCATCATTCCGAACCCCATGAAATCCATGGCAATGAAGCGCATCCGGCGCATGATGATCACGGACATGATGCGCATCACGGCCACGGCGGTCTGCCGCATGAATCGCCTTGGGTGGTCACGGTGCCTTTGATACTGCTGGCGATTCCTTCGATTTTCATCGGATACTTCACCATCGGTCCGATGTTGTTCGGCGGCTTCTTTACCGGAGCCATCGAAGTGCTGCCGCAGAACGATGTCATCAAGGTTCTGGGCGAGGAATTCCACGGACCGTTTGCATTCGCCCTGCACGGCATGCAGATGCCGGCATTCTGGCTGGCCCTGTCGGGCTTTGCCCTGGCAACCTATATCTATCTGTTCAATATCCGCGTTGCCGAGCGTGCGCAGAAGATCTTCGCGCTTCCGATCCGCATTCTGGAAAACAAATACGGTTTCGACGACCTCTGGATCAAGGGTTTCGCCGGCGGCAGCATCGCGCTCGGCGGCAAGGCCTGGAAGTACATCGATGCCGGCCTGATCGACGGCGTGATGGTCAATGGTACGGCGAATCTGGTCGGACGCATCGCCCGTGGCATCCGTGGTACGCAGACCGGACGTCTCACCACCTATGCTTTTGCCATGATCGTCGGTCTGATTGCGATGCTGGCCATCGCAACCCACCTGTTTGCTGAATAAGGACAAGGATTACTCGCATGGGCACCCACCTGCCGCTACTCAGCACACTCATCTGGCTCCCGATCCTCGGCGGCCTGATTACCTTCCTGCTCGGTGACCGACGCATCGGCAGCGCGAAAGTCTTCGCGCTGCTCGTCACCATCGCCACTTTCCTGCTCAGCATCAAACTGTACCTCGGCATCGATGAATCTACCGCCATGTTGCAGTTCGGCGAGCAGCTGCCGTGGCTGCCGGGATTCAACATCAACTACAGCCTCGGCGTCGACGGGATTTCGGTCGCGCTGATCCTGCTGACGACCTTTACCACCGTGCTGGTGCTGATGGGATCCTGGAGTTCGATCGAGAACCGCGCCCATCAATATTTCGCCGCTATGCTGGTGCTGGAAGGCCTGATGGTCGGCGTATTCTGCGCCTTGGATGCCGTGCTGTTCTATATCTTCTTCGAGGGCATGCTGATTCCGATGTTCATCATCATCGGTATCTGGGGTGGGCCGCGGCGCATCTATGCCAGCATCAAGTTCTTCCTGTACACCTTCCTCGGCTCGGTGTTCATGCTGATCGGGCTGATTTACCTGTACAACAAGTCCGGCAGTTTCGATCTGGCCACCTGGGCCAATCTGCCGCTGAACGCCACCGAGCAGATGTGGCTGTTCTTCGCATTCCTCGCCGCCTTCTCGGTCAAGGTGCCGATGGTGCCGGTACATACCTGGCTTCCAGATGCGCACGTCGAGGCGCCGACCGGCGGTTCGGTCATTCTGGCCGCGATCATGCTCAAAATCGGCGGATACGGCTTCCTGCGTTTCAGCCTGCCCATCGTGCCGGATGCGTCTACCGAATGGGCCTGGCTGGTCATTCTGCTGTCGTTGATCGCCGTGGTATACATCGGTTTCGTTGCCCTTGTTCAAGAGGACATGAAGAAGCTGATTGCCTATTCTTCGATTGCACACATGGGCTTCGTGACTCTGGCCAGCTTCATCGTGTTCGCCATGGTACGTGAAGACGGCAATCTCGAAGGGGCCCGTCTCAGCCTGCAGGGCGGGATGGTGCAGATGATTTCGCACGGGTTCATCTCGGGCGCCATGTTCAGTTGCGTCGGTGTCCTTTATGACCGCATGCACAGCCGGATGATCAAGGACTACGGCGGCGTCATCAATACCATGCCCTGGTTCGCCGGATTCTTCGTGCTGTTCGCCATGGCCAATGCCGGTCTGCCCGGCACCAGCGGCTTCGTCGGCGAGTTCATGGTCATCCTTGCCGCATTCCAGTCACATCCCTTGATTGCGTTCTTCGCGGCATTCACGCTCATTCTGGGCGCTGCATATACCCTGTGGATGGTCAAGCGCGTGGTGTTCGGCGAAATCGGCAACCATCACGTCGCCGAACTGACCGACATCAATGCCCGCGAGGCCTGGATGCTCGGCCTGTTCGCAGCCGGCGTGCTCGCGCTCGGTGTCTATCCGAAACCTCTTATCGACCTGATGGATGCGCCGATCGCGGCATTGGTCGACCACATCGTGCAAACCAAGCTTTGAGGAACCGCCAATGACCATTCCCATGATCTCCGCGGCGGACCTGAATGCCATCCTGCCGGAAATTTTCATCTGCTGCTCGGCCTTTGCGCTGCTGATGCTGGATCTTTTCATTGATGCCAAGCGCCGTCCGTTGATCCACTTCCTGGCGGTTGCGGTTCTGGTCGCGGCAATCCTGTTGACCGTGCGCGACATGGTGTCGGTCACAACCACCGCTTTCGGGGGCATGTTCATCCATGATATTGCCGGCGATGTGCTGAAAATCGGCATTTATGCAGTCACTGCAATCGCCTTCATCTACGCCAAGCCCTATCTGCTCGAGCGCGGCCTGTTCAAATCTGAATTCTATGTGTTGGCGCTTTTCGGCGTGCTGGGCATGATGCTGATGATTTCAGCCGGCAACCTCACCGTGCTTTATCTGGGCCTTGAGTTGCTTGCGCTGAGTTCGTACGGTCTGGTCGCACTCGACCGTGACAATCCGATTGTCTCGGAAGCGGCCATCAAGTATTTCGTTCTCGGGGCCATCGCCTCGGGCCTGCTGCTGTACGGCATGTCGATGGTTTATGGCGCGACCGGCAGCCTGCAGTTCGATGCCATTTATGCGGCCTCCGGCACCACATCGTCGCCGATGCTGTTCAAACTCGGTGTTGTTTTCGCCGTGGCGGGTGTCGCCTTCAAATTCGGCGCCGCGCCTTTCCACATGTGGCTGCCCGATGTGTATCAAGGCGCACCGACCGCGGTTACCGCCTACATCGCATCGGCGCCGAAAATGGCGGCCTTCGCCATGGCCTACCGGCTGTTGGAGTCGGCCGCTGGCAACAGCATGGCCGATTGGGTGCCGCTGATCGCTATTCTGTCGGCGCTGTCCCTGGTGCTCGGCAATCTGATGGCGCTGGTACAGTCCAGCTTCAAGCGTCTACTGGCCTATTCGACCATTTCACACGTCGGCTTCCTGTTCCTCGGCCTGCTCAGCGCTGATGCCAGCGGCTATTCTGCCGCGATGTTCTACGCCATCAGCTACGCCATTACCGCCGTCGCGGCCTTCGGTTCGTTGATTCTGCTCAGCCGCGCCGGTTACGATGCCGATGATATCGACGGCTTCCGCGGCCTATGGGTCAAACATCCCGGTTTTGCTTTCCTGATCCTGTTCGTGGTTGCCTCGCTGGCCGGCGTGCCGCCGTTCCTCGGCTTCTTCGCCAAACTGCAGGTCATCGTCGCCGCGCTGAATGCCGGTTACCAATGGCTCGCGTTGCTGGCGGTAATTTGTGCCGTCATCGGTGCGTTCTATTACCTGAAACTGATCCGCGTCATGTTCTTCGAGAAGCCGGACAGTGAGGTCAGCCGCATCAACCCCGATCGTCATCTGCAGGTGGCATTCGTGCTGAATGCCACGGCCCTTCTGGTCCTTGGCGTGTTCTCCAATGCCATCCTGTCCTGGTGCCTCAAGGCCTTTCCGGTCGCCTGACACGGGACTTGTGCCTCAGGGGGCAATTCCGCTATAATGTCGGTTCACTGATGCGGGGTGGAGCAGTCTGGCAGCTCGTCGGGCTCATAACCCGAAGGTCGTAGGTTCAAATCCTGCCCCCGCTACCAGTTTGACGCAGAGGGCCAAGGCCGTTTGCGGGGCTAGTTCGAGGCGATGTACTGTCTTGGACGCCGGAACTAGGAAGTACCGGAAAAGGGCCGTCAGGCCCTTTTTTATTAGCGACATCGCACGGCGCAGGGAGATTGGATCATGGCAATGACCGGTAAGGCCTTGGAATTAAAGGAGTTGTTGGATCCGACCGTTCGCGGTCTGGGGCTGGAGTTGCTGGGCGTGGAGTTTTCGCCTGCGGCTGGCAATGCCTTATTGCGTCTTTATATCGATGCACCGGAGCGTTTGGTCAGTATCGAAGATTGCGAGGCAGTCAGCCGGGAAGTATCGGCCAACCTTGACGTCAACGATCCGATCGCCTCGCAGTACACCCTGGAAGTGTCCTCTCCGGGTATCGACCGGCCGCTGTTCACGCTCGCGCAGTTTGCGCGGCAGATCGGCGAGCAGGTCAAAATCAGTTTGAGTCTTCCGCAGGAAGGACGGCGGCGGCTGCAAGGCAAAGTGCTTTCCGTCGGCGAGTCCGGGATAGTGTTGGATGTGGATGGCCGTGAATTCACGGTCACCATCGGTAACGTGGACAAAGCCAGACTGGTGCCGGATCTCGTGGCGCTGGGTCTGGTGGCTGAACCCAAAGGCGGGCGCAGAAAACCGGCGCCCAAGAAATCGTGATTTTCGACTAATTTCGGCATGGCCGAAGGATACGGAGTTGGATTGTGAGTAAAGAACTTTTATTGGTCATGGAAGCGGTCGCCAACGAAAAAGGCGTCGACCGCCAGGTCATCATCCAGGCGATGGAATCGGCGCTGGCCTCTGCTGCCAAAAAACGCTACCACGACGAAGATGTGTCGATCCGCGTCGCCATCAACCCCAAAGACGGAACCTATGAAACCTTCCGCCGCTGGGAAGTCATCGCCGACGATGTGGTCATGGAATCACCCGATCGCATGATCCGCCTGATGGACGCCGTTGACGAGATGGATGGCGCCGAAGTCGGCGACTTCGTTGAGCAACCGGTAGAGAATCCCGAATTCGGCCGCATTGCCGCCCAGGCCGCCAAGCAGGTCATCGTGCAACGCGTCCGTGAGGCCGAGCGTGCATTGGTGCTCGAACAGTGGAACGACCGCGTCGGCGAACTGGTCAACGGCGTCGTCAAGCGCGCCGAGCGCGGCAATGTCTATGTCGATCTCGGCGGTAATGCCGAAGCGATCATACCGAAAGACAAGGCGATTCCGCGCGATGTCCTGCGTCCGGGTGACCGCGTCCGCGGCTATCTGGCGGAAACCCGCGCTGAAACCCGTGGTCCGCAGCTGATCATCTCGCGCATCGCGCCGGAATTCATGATTGAGCTGTTCAAACTGGAAGTGCCGGAAGTCGGCCAGGGTCTGGTTGAAATCAAAGGTGCCGCCCGCGACCCGGGCGACCGCGCCAAGAT
>JBEAYK010000083.1:0-5946 GCA_041159305.1 Pseudomonadota bacterium | reverse complement strand
GTATGAAAACGGCCGTTTCTACTTCATCGAAATGAACACCCGTATCCAGGTCGAGCATCCGGTCACCGAAATGATCACCGGCGTCGATCTGGTGCGCGAACAGCTGCTGATCGCCTCCGGCCAGAAACTGACGCTGACCCAGGACGACATCGTCATCCGCGGCCACGCCATCGAATGCCGCATCAATGCCGAGGATCCCGACAGCTTCCTGCCGAGCCCGGGCCTTATCAAACACTTCCATTCACCGGGCGGTCCGGGCGTGCGCGTGGATTCGCACATCTACGAAGGCTACAAAGTGCCGCCGAATTACGATTCGATGATCGGCAAGCTGATCGTGCACGGCAATACCCGTGAACAGGCGATTTACCGCATGCGCTGCGCGCTGTCGGAAATGATCGTGGACGGCATCAAGACCAACGTGCCACTGCAGCAGCGCATTCTGGCCGATACCGGCTTCTTCCAGGGCGGCACCAATATCCACTATCTGGAAAAACGCCTGGCCGAACGCAAAGACAAAGGCCTTGGCCTGACCTGATGCCCTTCCTCGAGCTGTCCATCGCCTGCAAAGCCAGCGAGGAAGCGCGGGTGGAAACCGCGTTGAACGAACTCGGCGCGCTCAGCGTGAAACCCCGCTGTGGAACGACATCGTGCTGCTGGCGCTGTTCGATGCCGGCACGCACGACGGCTTGTTGCTGCATGCCCTGGATGCCTACGACAGCGGTATCGACTGGGCGCGCGCCAGCTTCCGCACGGTGGAAGACCAGGACTGGGAGCGGGCCTGGCTGGATCAATTCGAACCGATGCGCTTCGGCAACCGCACCTGGATCATTCCCTGGCACCGCGACGCTCCGACTGAAGCGGCCGAGGGCGTCATTATCCGTCTGGATCCGGGCCTGGCCTTCGGCTCAGGCACGCACCCGACCACCGCGCTCTGCCTGCAATGGCTGGATGGTCTCGAATTGCAGGGCCGTGATGTTCTCGACTTCGGCTGCGGCTCCGGCATTCTGGCGCTGGCAGCCCTGAAGCTGGGCGCGTCCTCGGCCGTCGGCGTCGACAACGATCCGCAGGCCCTGATCGCCACGCATGACAACGCCGAACGCAACGGTGTCGGCCGCGCGTTGCAGGTATATCTGCCGGACGCCGAACCGTTGCGTCAGTATCCGGTGGTCGTTGCCAACATTCTGGCCTCGGCGCTCATCGCACTGCACGACACCCTGGCGGCACGCACGCAGTCCGGCGGCCTCATCGCCCTGTCCGGCATCCTGAAAGGCCAGGAACACGAGGTACTGGAGGCATTCGCCCCGCATTTCGAAGCACTGACGGTGACACAGCTGGACGACTGGATCCGGATCGATGGCCGCAAGCGCTGAAAAAAAACACCACGCGTTGCTGGCCGGCACGGCCCTATTGGTTCTGTTGCTTGGATTGCAGATCGTGCTGGCCAATCGCGATGCGCTGGCTGAAAATCCGGCATGGCGACCCTGGATCAGCCGCCTGTGCCTGCTGGCCTCCTGCCAGCTCGAAGCGTGGCGCCAGCCGGAGGCGTTCGTGCCGGTCAGACAGGCGGTTGCCGCCGATCGCGGTCAGGCCGATGTTTTAATCGTCCAACTCAGTTTCCGCAATGATGCGCAGTGGCCGCAACCCTGGCCGCAGATTGAAATCCGACTGACCGATGTGGACAACCAAGCCATCGCCATGCGCCGCTTCCGCCCGAAGGAATACCTGAACGCCAATCAGGAAGGTGACATCAAACCCGGCCAGACCGTATCCGTGGAAATCGCCCTGCAGGAAACCTCCGGCAAGGCCGCCGGCTTCGCCTTCGACTTCCACTGAGACGTTCAGGTAGCCGGCATCGAATCCGGCTAAACTACACGGCCGGAAATTTGTCAGCCTGAGCCGTTCGTGAACACCCTGCACCTTATCCACAGCAACACCCCTGAAACCAAAACCCAACCCTGCCTGAAAGATGTCGTGGCCCGCGTCGTGCGTCGCTACCTGCAGGACATGGGACACGCACAAAGCAACGACCTTTATGACACCGTGTTGGCGGAGGTCGAACCGGGACTGCTGCAGGAAGTGATGATCCACTGCCGGGGCAATCAGAGCCGCGCTGCCGAAATCCTCGGCATGAACCGCGCCACCCTGCGCAAGAAACTCAAGCAATACGCCGTTTCCGAGGGCTGATTCAGCCCCAATGCATCACTCCGAGGGTTTATAATTAAGCCCCTTTCGGAGTGATATATGCCCGCTATCCGCCATCCCGTCCGCCGCGCCCTGCTGTCGGTATCCGATAAATCCGGCCTGTTGCCGCTGGCCGAAGCCCTGATCGCGCATGGCGTGCAGCTGCTGTCCACCGGCGGCACCGCCAAAGTCCTGCGCGATGCCGGCCTTGCCGTCACCGATGTCAGCAGCGTGACCGGCTTTCCGGAAATCATGGACGGCCGGGTGAAAACCCTGCATCCGAAAATCCACGGCGGTCTGCTATCGCGTGCCGGCATCGATGATGCGGTCAGCGCCGAACACGGCATTGAGGCCATCGATCTGCTGGTGGTGAATCTGTACCCGTTTGCGGCCACCGTCGCCAAACCCGACTGCACGTACGACGACGCCATCGAGAACATCGACATCGGCGGACCGGCCATGCTGCGCGCTGCTGCAAAAAACCATGCACGCGTGTCCGTACTGACCGATCCAGCCGATTACACAGGCTTCATCGACGCGCTCGCCGAAGGCGGCAGCACTGACGCGCAGCGCCGCGCCTGGGCTGCGAAAACCTATGCCCATACCAGTGCCTACGACGGCCAGATTACCGAATGGCTGTCCAAGCGTGCCGAAGCCCCTGAAGCGCCGAATGCCTGGCCGGCCAGTCTGCATCCGGCCTTCGCACTTGGAAGCGCGTTGCGCTATGGCGAGAACCCGCATCAGGCAGGCGCCTTGTTTGTCGAAGCCGGCGCCGGAAGAGGCATCGTCGCCACCGCGCGTTTCATCCAAGGCAAGGAACTGTCGTTCAATAACATCGCCGATGCCGACGCCGCGCTGGAATGCGTCAAGGCCTTCGACGCGCCGGCCTGCGTCATCGTCAAGCATGCCAATCCCTGCGGCGTGGCCATGGCCGCCAACATCGGCGATGCCTATGACCGCGCCTTCGCCACCGATCCGACCTCGGCCTTCGGCGGCATCATCGCTTTCAACCGCATGCTCGACGGCAAAACCGCGAGCACCATCGCCGAACGCCAGTTCGTGGAAGTGGTCATCGCACCCGGCATCAGTCCGGAAGCGCAGGCCGCCTTCGCACGCAAGCCGAACGTGCGCGTGCTCGACTGCGGCGCGCTTGACGGTCACCACGGCGACTGGGACTACAAACGCGTGGCCGGCGGTCTGTTGGTGCAGAACACCGACAGCGACACATTGGGCATCAAGGATCTGAAAACCGTCAGCGACACACAGCCGAGCCTCGAACAACTGGAAGACCTGCTGTTTGCCTGGAAAGTGGCGATGTTCGTGAAATCGAACGCCATCGTGTTCGCCCAAGACCAACGCACCATCGGCATCGGTGCCGGCCAGATGAGCCGGGTCATCAGTGCGAAGATCGCCGGCATCAAAGCCGACGATGCCGGCTTGGCCGTGCCCGGCGCGGTGATGGCGTCGGATGCGTTCTTTCCGTTCCGCGATGGCATCGATACCGCCGCCGCGGCCGGCATCCGTGCCGTCATCCAACCCGGCGGATCCATGCGCGACAATGAAGTCATCGACGCAGCCAATGAACATGGGATCGCTATGGTGTTCACCGGTCGTCGCCACTTCAAACACTGAGGAACACCCATGAAAATTCTCGTGATCGGATCCGGCGGACGCGAACATGCGCTGGCCTGGCGTTTGGCGCAGTCACCGCGGGTCACGGAAATTCTGGTGGCTCCCGGCAATGCCGGCACCGCCCGCGAACACAAATGTCGGAATGTGGCCGTTGCGGCCACTGACATTGACGGCCTGCTGGCACTGGCACAAGCCCAGAACGTGGCGTTCACCTTGGTCGGTCCGGAAGCACCGCTGGTGCTGGGCGTGGTCGATCTGTTCCAAGCCCACGGCCTGCGCATCTTCGGGCCGCGCCAGGCCGCTGCGCAGCTGGAAGGCAGCAAAGCCTTCGCCAAGGATTTTCTGGCGCGGCACGGCATCCCGACCGCGCATTACGCGGTGTTCGACAGCGAAGCCGAAGCGCTGTCGCATGTCGATCACGTTGGCGCACCCATAGTCATCAAGGCCGACGGTCTGGCTGCCGGCAAAGGCGTGGTGGTCGCGATGACGCTGGACGAGGCCAAGGCCGCAATCACCGATATGCTCGGCAACAACCAGTTCGGCGAGGCCGGCGCGCGCGTGGTCATCGAGGAATTCCTGACCGGTGAAGAAGCCAGTTTCATTTCGATGGTGGACGGCCGCACCGCACTGCCAATGGCCACCAGTCAGGACCACAAACGCGTCGGCGACGGCGACACCGGCCCGAACACCGGCGGCATGGGCGCGTATTCACCGGCACCGGTGGTCAGCCCGGAAGTACATGCGCGGGTGATGCGCGAAGTGGTCGAACCGACCGTGCGTGGCATGATCGCGGACGGCATGCCGTTCAGCGGCTTTCTGTATGCCGGTTTGATGATTGATGAAGCCGGTGCACCGAAAGTCATCGAGTTCAATGTGCGTTTCGGCGACCCGGAAACCCAGCCGGTGATGCTGCGTCTGCAATCCGATCTCAGCGAATTGATCGAAGCGGCCATCGATGGCCGCCTGCATGAAATCGAAGCCCATTGGGATCCACGTCCGGCACTCGGTGTCGTGATGGCCGCCGAACACTACCCCGGCACCCCGCGCACCGGGGATGTCATCCACGGCCTCGATATCGACGCCCCGCCCGGCAGCAAGCTGTTCCACGCCGGCACGTTGCTCGAAGACGGCCATGTGCTGACCAGTGGCGGGCGCGTGCTGTGCGCCACCGCGCTCGGGAACACGGTTGCCGAGGCGCAGAATGCCGCGTATACCCTGGCCGACCAGATTTCCTGGCTAGGCGAATTCCACCGCAACGACATCGGTTGGCGCGCCATCGAACGCGAGCGCGGCTGAGTCGGCTATAGTGGGCCTTGGTCACCGAAACCGCGCACCATGGCCCACTCTCAATATGAACTGCTGAAACAACGCCGCTTCCTGCCGTTCTTCCTGACGCAGGCGCTCGGCGCGTTCAACGACAACGTATTCCGCAACGCCATGCTGGCGCTGATGGTGTACCAGATGGGCCTCAGCACCGAGCAGTCCACGCTCTACGCCAATCTGGCGCCGGCATTGTTCATCCTCCCGTACTTCCTGTTTTCCGCCACCGCCGGCCAGATCGCCGAGAAGGTCGAGAAGGCGCGTCTGATCCGCATCACCACCGCGATGGAAATCGGAATCATGAGTCTGGCGGCGTTCGGCTTCATCTACGGCCTGCCCACGCTGCTGCTGTTCTGCCTGTTCCTGACCGGCGTACAATCCACTCTGTTCGGCCCGGTCAAATACGCCATCCTGCCGCAGGTGCTGGCACCGGAAGAACTCACCGGCGGCAACGGTCTGGTGGAAATGGGTACCTCCATTTCGATCCTGATCGGCATGATTGTCGGTATGTCGCTGCTGATGATTCCCGGCTACGGGCCGCAGGCCGCGGCTGCGGCGATGATCGGCCTGGCAGTGACCGGGCATCTGGTCAGCCGCGCGATTCCGATGGCACCGGCCATCGCGCCGGATCTGAAAATCAATCCGAATATCCTCGCCGAATCTCTGCATGTGCTCGGCATGGTCCGCCACAATCCGGTGGTGCGCCGCGCGGTGTTCGGCGTGTCCTGGTTCTGGTTTGTCGGCACCCTGCTCAGCGCGCAATTGCCGAATTACGCCAAGCTGCATCTGGGTGGTTCGGAATCCCTCAACCTG
>JBEAYK010000082.1:0-5326 GCA_041159305.1 Pseudomonadota bacterium | reverse complement strand
AACAGGTGCTCGCGCAGACCGGCATGATCGGCATGATCGGCAAATCCGAACGCGGCCCAAGCGCAATCGAAGCCATCAAGAAGCACAAGTCGGTGTATCTGATGGCGGTCGGCGGTGCCGCCTACCTGGTGTCGAAGGCCATTAAGGCCGCAAAAGTGGTGGGCTTCGAGGATCTGGGCATGGAAGCCATCTACGAATTCACGGTGAAGGACATGCCGGTCACCGTTGCCGTGGACAGTGCCGGCGAGTCCGTCCATAACACCGGTCCGAAACTGTGGCAGGCCCGTATCGGCAAGATTCCGGTGGTACTGGAATAATCAACGCAATTCGATCATCACTTCATTGCGGCGCATGAATCCGGGCATGAATGGCGGATCGTAGCGTGCCGTCCAGGTGCTTCCGGTACTTTTAAGGGCATTTTTTTTCACTGCAGCCAGCAGTTCGGATTGATGCTGTGCAAAGCTTTCGTCGGTCCATCGTCCGGAGAAGCGGATGGCCAGAACTTTGCGGGCAGGAACGGTCTTGAAGTAAACCGCAGGATCGTTCGGAACCGGCAAAGTGGCCAGAGTGTAGCTCTTGGGCATGACGAATGACACCAGCCAGACACCCTCGGTTTTAAGGGCCTGGCTCACCGGCGCGGTCATTTCGATCTTCTCGCTTTTGGCCTGGCTCACGGGGGCTGTCATGGCAATGGACTGTTTCGTGCGGTTGCCGCCGAAGATATAGCCGCCGAGCCGCTTGAAAGCCAGATTGCCGGCCTGATCGGCATCGGCGGCCTTGATTTCGGTTTCGGCGATGATGTACGCATCGTACTGGCGGATCTCAATGCCGCTGCCGAAGTCCTGCAGCACGGTATAGCGGGGCTGTTCGATGGCCATCAGGCTGCTGCTCCATAAGAGAAGGCCCAGAAGCGGGAATTTCAACATGAATGACTCCTTTTCCGTATCTCACTGTAGTGCCGCGGCCGTGATGGTGGTGTGTGGCTTGCGGTATCATTACGGGGTATTAACGCCGAGTTCACCATGAAAAACCTGAAGAAGTCCCGCAAGCTCGACGAGGTCTGCTACGAAATCCGCGGTCCGGCTCTGGAGCGCGCAAAAGAGCTTGAAGATCAGGGCCACAGCATCATCAAGCTCAACATCGGCAATCTGGCCGTGTTCGGCTTCAATCCGCCGGACGACATCGTCCGCGATGTCATCGGCAATCTGAACCGCGCCGGCGGCTACAGTGATTCCAAGGGTATTTATTCCGCGCGCAAGGCGGTGATGAACTATGCCCAGGACTGCGGCATCCGGGGTGTCGGCCTGGAGGACATTTACATCGGCAACGGTGTTTCCGAACTGATTCTGCTCGCCATGAACGCCTTGCTTGATGATGGCGATGAGGTGTTGGTGCCGGCGCCGGACTATCCGCTGTGGACGGCGGCGGTTTCCCTGTCCGGTGGAAAGCCGGTGCATTATCTGTGCGATGAAGCCGCCGATTGGCAACCGGATCTTGCCGACCTGCGAGCGCGCATTACGCCGAACACCAAGGCGTTGGTGGTCATCAACCCCAATAATCCGACCGGCGCCGTTTATCCGAAGCCGATGCTGGAGGCGCTGCTGCAGATTGCCCGTGAACACCAATTACTGGTGTTCGCCGATGAAATCTACGACAAGACACTGTACGACGGCGAAACCCATACCGCGCTGGCCTCGCTCGCCGAGGATGTGTTCTGCATCAGTTTCGGCGGGCTTTCCAAAAATTACCGGGCCTGCGGTTACCGTGCCGGCTGGATGATCCTCAGCGGTGCCCGCGATCATGCCAAGGACTACATTGACGGCCTCAATATCGTCACCTCGATGCGGCTGTGTGCCAACGTACCGGCGCAGTACGCCATCCAGACTGCGCTCGGCGGCACCCAGAGCATTGAACAGCTGGTTGCGGCTGATGGCCGTCTGACCCGTCAGCGCGATCTGGCCTGGCAGCGTTTGACCGCTATTCCCGGCGTCAGTTGCGTCAAACCCAAAGGCGCCCTTTATCTGTTTCCCAAATTCGATCCGGCGGTGTATCCCATCGCCGACGACCAGAAGTTCATCACCGAACTGCTGGAGCAGGAAAAAGTACTGTTGGTGCAGGGCACCGGCTTCAACTGGCCTCATCACGATCATGTGCGCGTCGTGTTCCTGCCCAATACCGATGAAATGACCGAAGCGCTCGACCGCATCGAACGCTTCCTTGCCGATTACCGTGCCCGTCACGGCACCTGACCAGGAAACTGCCATGTACACACTGTATTACGCCCCCGGCGCCGCCAGCCTCGTGGTTCATTGGCTGCTGATTGATCTTGATCTGCCGCATCAGCTGGTCAAGCTCGACATCGCCTCGCGCGAACACAAGACTCCGGCGTATCTCGCGCTCAATCCGAGTGGCGTGGTACCGACTTTGCTGATTGACGGTAAACCGATGTGCGAGGCTGCCGCCATGGCCGTGCTTCTGGCCGAGGCAAAGCCGGAATCTGGACTGATTCCGCCTCCGGGAAGCGCCAAGCGCGGCGAACTCCTGCAATGGATGTTCCATCTGGCCAATACCCTTCAGCCGCCGTTCCGGCTCTGGTGGTATCCGAGCGAAGCTGCCGGTGAAGACCATGCCGAGGACGGGAAGGCTACCGCTGAGGCGCGTATCCATGCGGTTTTCGCCAATCTCGATGCGCATCTGGCCAAGAACGGGCCATATCTGTTGGGTGAAAGCGCGTCCGTGGCCGATTTCATGCTGGTGATGCTGATGCGCTGGTCACGCAACATGCCGAAAACGGCTTTGGACTATCCGGCACTGGCCAACTTGGCGACCCTGATGAAAGCCCGCCCGAGCTGGAAGACGCTGTATGAGTCCGAAGGGCTGACCGAATGGGCCTGAATACGGATCCGTCCCGCTGGCAAGCCTGGCGCGATTTCGCGCCGCTTTACCTGTTGGTCAATCTGCCTCTGATCATCGTGGCGGCGGCATTGATGGCCTATCTGCCGCCCGGGAAGCCGGTTTCATTTGCTAGCGTCTCACGCGAAACCGTGTTCATGCTTTATGTGTGCGGCGCATTATTGAGTACATTGCTTTCGTTTTCCTGGCAATGGCGTTTTTTGCGCCGGTGTCTTGCGCTGTCTCAAGAATTCGGTCGCTTCGACATCCCCGTATTCGCGCTTGGCTATTATTGGCGAAATCTTCTGATTTCCATCCTTACTGCGGCCGTCGTTGCTGTTCCTTTGGTGTATATCATCTTTTTCCTCGTCGGATTTCCGTTGATGATGATGCTGGTTCCGGTCCATCTTCTGTCCGGCTTTATCATCGGCCTTATTGCGGCAAGAATTAAGCCCGTCCGGCCTGCCGATACCGCATCGGACTAAAGCACGTGCTTTCGGAACAAACCGCAGTGTTTTATTCATGTAGTATGTATTTCTGGTCTGGCTCTGAGGTCTTGCCATGAAAAAATCCCTTCGATTATCGGAAACCTGGTTCAACCGTGGCTTATGGTTGGTGGCATTGGTTTTTGCCGGATTTTTAATCGGACTTGGCGGGCAGGTCGTTCAGGATCTGCCCGGGGTCGACCGTCAGCTCAATCTCAATGATTACATCGACAACACCCGGGCAGAACCGTTGCGGTCCCAACTGATAATGGCGGAGCAGGCCGCCCAGACAGCGCGATTGGAACAACAGCAGGCGCGATTGCTGCGGGATGCCGCGCAATCGGATTCACGAAATGCCAGCGAGTCTTTCAGCAATTGGATAGCCACACGGCAAGCTACGCAGGAGTCTGACCAGAATGGCGAGTTGCTGAAGCGAACACAGCAGTTGGATGCGATCAAACAGCGTGAATTGTCGGCAATCAGGGCGCTGGAAAAACAGGACAAGGCCTTGTTGGATGCTGAGCAGGCTGCGGATAAAGCCCGTACAGGGCTGACGGCACTCGAGGCCACGGCACAGAAAAGCTATGAAGCCGAAGCCAGAAAGTTGGAGCTGCAGGTATTCCTGATTCGGTTGGCCATCACGCTGCCGCTGCTGGTAGTGGCCGGATGGCTATTCAGCCGCAAGCGGAAAACCGCGTATTGGCCGTTTGTATGGGGCTTTATCATCTTTGCTGGCTTCGCTTTCTTCGTCGAGCTGGTGCCGTACCTGCCGAGCTACGGCGGTTATGTGCGTTACCTGGTTGGTATTGTGCTGACGGTCTTGATCGGTCGACAGGCCATCGTGTCCTTGTCGCGCTACCTTGAGAAGCAGCGTGCGGCCGAGCAATTATCGAGTTCGGAGCGGCAGCAGGAACTTGGCTACGATGCAGCCTTGAATCTGCTTGGCAAGGGCGTGTGCCCGGGCTGCGAGCGGGGTGTGGACCTGAAAAATACGTCTATCGATTTCTGTCCGCATTGCGGCATGACCTTGTTCTGCAAATGCAACTCGTGCCAGACCCGTAAAAGTGCCTTCATGCGCTTCTGCCATGCCTGCGGGCATAGCGGTTCAGCGGGTGGACAGACTTAAATCAGTTTGATTGACCGGGAGGAACGCTGTCGCCGACCTCGAACCGAATCGGAATCTTGGCGATGCGCTTCTCCAACGCACCGGGTGGCAGTGTTTTCAGATCGAGTTGCCACTCGAGGGATTTGCTGAGTGCGGCGCGATCAAGACTGCGGTGATTTGAACTTTGTAGAAGCCAGCTGTCACGCACATTGCCGCAGCGGTTGAACAGAATACTGATAAAAACCGTTCCGCCTCGGCCCTCCCGTAACGCATCGGGAGGATATCGCGGTTGATCCATGTTGACAGGCCGTTCAGTACATTCTTCGACATAGACACGGTTCCGCCATTGGCGAAGAGCCAGATCGCCAGCCGCTTCCTGTGGCTTCGGTGCCAGCAGTTCGGTCTTTTTCTTGGCATAAAGTGCGCAGGTGTCCGGTTCGTCATAACAATGGACGGTTGCGCGGACCTTGTAGCCATCCGGCCCGGAGAGATCCACGAGTTCGAGCGCCTGCAGCGGCAATCCTCCTTGCGGTCCGGGGGATTCGAAAACCCAGGTATGGGTTTTATTTCCGGCCTTCCAGCGCCCCAGCATGTTCAGCATTTGCTTGGAGGTGCTGTAATCACTGCTTTTTTTATATTCATCCAGCGTGCGGGAACTTTTACCGTTGAATGAGCGGAGCGTGTTATCGCTTTGCCAGGAGGCTTCAGCAAAACGATCTGCGAGCCACGCATCATCATGTCTGCCCATGCCGGATTCGAATTTGCCAATGCCACTGTCATCGCGCGCCAGAAATGTCGGGGCAGCGGCGGGTGGGGCAGGCGGCAGGGGTCGGGACGCTTCTGA
>JBEAYK010000081.1:0-5340 GCA_041159305.1 Pseudomonadota bacterium | reverse complement strand
CAGGACCGCCGCCAGGGCGGTCAGCGCATGCGTGCGCACGCCGGCAAAGGTTTCCAGATGGGTGCGCTCGCGCACCATGCCGATCATCAGGCCGATGCCCAAGGCCGTCATCAGCGCCGGCAGCAGCGGTGTACTGGAAAAAATATCCATGCGACTCCGTTCTGTTTCCCGCCACGCATTACAATACGACAAACCGCATCAGGACTTCGCCCATGAAACCGACCGCCCTGTCGCGCTATCTGATCGAGGCGCAGCACCAAGGCCATATTAACGCGGATCTGCGTCTGTTGTTGGAGGTGGTGGCACGGGCCTGCAAGACCATTTCGACCGCGGTCGGCAAAGGCGCCCTGGGCGACGTGCTCGGCGATGCCGGCTCCGGCAACGTGCAGGGCGAAGCCCAGAAGAAGCTCGATGTGCTCAGCAATGAAATCCTGCTGGAAGCCAATGAATGGGGCGGCCATCTGGCCGGCCTGGCCTCGGAGGAGATGGAGCATGCGCACGCCATTCCGAGCAGCTATCCGCGCGGCAACTACCTGCTGCTGTTCGATCCTCTCGACGGCAGTTCCAACATCGACGTCAATGTCTCGGTCGGCACCATCTTCTCGGTACTGCGCTGTCCGGACGGCGTGACCGAACCGCGTGACGAACACTTCCTGCAACCCGGCAGCGCGCAGGTCTGCGCCGGCTATACCGTGTACGGCCCGAGCACGATTCTGGTGCTGACTTTCGGTCGCGGCACCCATATGTTCACGCTCGACCGGGAACAGGGCAGTTTCATCCTGACCCGCAGCGATGTGCAGGTGCCGGAAGACACCCGCGAATTCGCCATCAACATGTCGAACCAGCGTTTCTGGCAAGCGCCGATGCAGCACTACATCAGCGATCTTCTGGCCGGAAAAATCGGGCCGCGCGGCAAGGATTTCAACATGCGTTGGATCGCCAGCATGGTGTCGGAAGTGCACCGTATCCTGACCCGCGGCGGCATCTTCATCTATCCGGCCGATACCAAGGATCCGAGCAAGCCCGGGCGCCTGCGTTTGATGTACGAAGCGAATCCGATGGGCTTCATTCTCGAGCAGGCCGGTGGCGCCTGCAGCACCGGGCGTAGCCGCATGCTCGATGTCCAGCCCGAAGGCCTCCACCAGCGCGTACCGGTGTTTCTGGGCTCACGCAATGAAGTGGCCGAAGCGGAACGCTATCACCACGAACATGACCGCGGCTGATCATGACCGAAACCGACTTCATCGGCGTCTACCCGGGTCTCATAAGCACCCAGCGTTGCGCCGAAATCATCCGGCAATTCGACGACAGCCGCTTGGCCGTTCCGGGCCGCGTCGGCGGCGGGGTGATGCCGGAGCTGAAGCACAGCCAGGATATCCAGCTCAACCAGCACCCGGCCTGGCAAGGCGTCGAGCGGGAACTCAACACCGCCATGTTCCGCGCCCTGCTCGCCTACGTGCGCAGCTATCCGTATGTATTGATCGCACCGCTTTTGCTGCAACGGCAAAGCGCGGACGGCCAACGCGTGCGTTACCAGCACGATGACATCCGCGCCCTCGACGACAAAGCCCTCGGCGATCTGCTGCGGGCGGTGTTCCGGCCCGGACCGGTCAACCTGCAACGCTACGAAGCCGATGAAGGCGGCTATCCGTATTGGCACTGCGAACACTACCCCAAGGATGCCGGTGCCGAAAGCCTGCACCGCGTGCTGCTGTGGACGACTTATCTGAACGAGGATTTCAGCGCCGGTGAAACCGAGTTCTTCCACCAGCGGCGGAAAATCACCCCGGAGACCGGCGCCTTCCTGATCGCCCCGGCCGGCTTCAGTCATACCCACCGCGGCAACCGGCCGCAGGGCGGCGCCAAATACATCGCCACCAGCTGGGTCCTGTTCCAGCGCGCCGAAACCATTTACGGAAAGCAGACATGATCGAGGCCGTACTGGGCGGCTGGGCGCACCTGCAGGCGGCATGGCCGAATATTTCACTGGTACTCGGTCTGCTCTGGCTGCTGTATGTGCTGCTGCTCAGCGCCTGGATTCTGCTGCAGAAACACGAACCGATTGCCACGCTGAGCTGGCTGCTGTCCTTGATCCTGCTGCCGTACATCGGCTTTCTGATCTACCACTTCCTCGGCCCGACCCGGATCAAACGGCAGAATCTGAAACGCAGCAAGGCGCGCGCCGGGCTGATGCCCTTGACCGAAGCCAATCTGGCCGACAATGCCGATGCGCTGATGCGCCTGAATGCGGCCGCTTCCGGGTTCGCTCCGAGCAGCGCACTGCACGTGGACCTGCTGGAAAACGGAGCCGCCACCTACGCCGCACTCGAACAGGCTTTCGACGCCGCTAGTCATCACATCCATCTCGAGTATTACATTTTCGAACCGGATACCACCGGTACGCGCATACGCGATGCCCTGATCCGGCAGGCGGTGCGCGGCATCGAAGTGCGTCTGCTGCTCGATAGGATGGGTTCCAAGAATATCAGCGAGCGATTCCTCAAGCCGCTGCGCGATGCCGGTGTGGAAATCGCTTTTTTCCATCCGTTCTATCTGCGCAAACTGTGGCGACCGCAGATCAACCTCCGCTCGCACCGCAAGATCGTGGTCATCGACGGCATCATCGGCTTTACCGGCGGCATCAACATCACCGACGAGGAAAACGAAAGCCTGCGGTCGGATGCCTATGTCGATCTGCATTTTCGTGCCGATGGCGAAATCGCACGCTGGCTGCAGCTGGCCTTCGTGGCCGACTGGCTGTATGCCGGCGGCCGCTTCAAAGCCGATACCCGCTATTTCCTGCCGCCGCCGGCGCAGGCCGGCCCGGTGACCGCACAGGTACTGGCGGCCGGTCCGGATACGCCCTGGGAGCCGATCCACCGCGCGCATGTCGAAGCCATCACCGGCGCACGCAAGCGGGTACTGCTGGTCACGCCGTATTTCGTGCCGAGCGAAGCCGCCATGATGGCGCTGACCTCGGCCGCACTCAGTGGCGTCGATACCGCCCTGATCGTGCCGCACCGCAGCGACAGCCGCATGGTGACCCTGGCCGCACGCTCCTATTTCGATGTGCTGGCGGAAGCCGGCGTCCGCATTTACGAATTCCCGCGCATGCTGCATACCAAAGCCTTGCTGGTCGATGACGGCACGATCATTCTGGGCAGTTCCAATTTCGACCGGCGCAGCTTCCGGCTCAATTTCGAACTGTCGGTGCTGTTCGAAGACGCCGGTCTCGGCGACCGGCTGGCGAGGATTCTTTATGGCTATCTCGGCGAGTCGCGCCGCTTCGATCCGAAAATCCGTCTGTCGCTGGGTGAACGCTTGGCCCAGGCCGGGGCCCGTCTTTTCTCGCCGTTGCTATAATCACAGGCATTACGGAGACCGCCTATGTACATTCTCTATTACCTGCTCAGTGTCGGCGCTATTGTCATGGCCATGTTCGCCGATCTCAGTACCCGCGGCGTCGGCTTTCTGGTGGTGATGGCGCTGGTGTTCCTGTTTCTGGGTTCCTGGAACCTGCTCAGCAGCCGCGTGGAAAGCCAGCGCCGGCCCGAGCGTCACATCATCAGCCCGGATGAACTGCGGCGCATGCGTGAACTGGCCGAGCAGGCCAAGGCCCGCAAAGCCGGCGATAACGCCAACAGCGGCAACGAGGCGTGACCGCACTCAGCGTCAACGTCAACAAGATCGCGGTGCTGCGCAACTCGCGCGGCGGCGCGGAGCCTTCGGTGCTGAAGGCCGCCGAAACCGCCATCATGGCAGGCGCGCATGGCATTACCGTGCATCCACGCCCGGACCAACGCCACATCACGCCGGCCGATGTCGATGCGCTGGCGGATTTGTGCCGGAAGCATGGCGTGGAATACAACATCGAAGGCAATCCGTTCGCGCCGGCGCGCGGTGATTATCCCGGTCTGATGGCGCTGATCGAACGCACCCGTCCGACCCAGGCCACTCTTGTTCCCGACGGCGACGGCCAGATCACCTCCGATCACGGATTCGATCTGCGTGCCGACAGCACACGGCTACAACCGTATGTGCAGCAACTGCAGGACTGGGGTGTGCGCGTTTCGATTTTCATGGATGCCGGTACGCCCGATCTGGCGCTGGCCAAAGCGCTCGGCATCGACCGCATCGAACTCTACACCGGTCCCTTTGCCGAAGCCTTTGCAAACGCCGATCCGGCTTCTGCCGCGGCCTGCGCCCGGACCGCCGTGGAAGCGCAGGCGCTAGGCATCGGCGTCAATGCCGGACACGACTTAAGCCAGGCCAATCTCGGAACGTTTCTGCAGGCGGTGCCGGCGGTGCTGGAAGTATCAATCGGCCATGCACTGATCGGCGAAGCACTGTATGACGGACTGGACACCACGGTCCGCAACTATCTGGACCTCTGCCGCGCTTAAAGCACCTGCAACTTCTGCCAGCCCTGCCAGTGACCGTCGGCCAGCACGGTGACCGGCTGCGCGGCGGCAGCCGCTTCCACGCACAGCATGCGCTGCCAGTCCGCTGCCGGCATGTCGCTGAAGCTGGCCGCCAGTTCCGGGCCCGGGCACCAGACCACGGTGTCGGCAAAACCGCCCTGACTGATTGCCAAGGATTCGCCATTGCCGTAATTCAGGCGAAGCCGCTTCGGTGCCTCGGCGAAAACGCGGTCGACTTCTCCGGCGATGAACAGATTGCCCTGCTGGTTCTTGTAGCGGCCGTCATCGGCAGCATCTTCGTATACGCAGCCGTTCAGACCGTGCAGGGTGCAGGCGGTGACATCGGGCACGCGCAGATAACTGTGCAATGCCGCGGTAAATACCAAGGGTTGATCCGAGCGGTTGTGGAAATCGAGACTGATGCTCAGGCCATCGGCATCCAGCACCAGCGTCTGCACCAGCGAAAACGCATACGGCCACAGCGCGCGCGTTTCGGTATCGTCTTCAATAGCCAGAATCAGAGCCGACCCGGTCTGTCCCTGCAGCCGCCAGGGCCGGGTGCGTACCAAGCCGTGCTTCGGCAGATCACCACGTCCGGAGAATTGTGGAAAGCACACCGGCACGCCGCCGCGCAAGGCACGCTCCGGAACAAGCTGCAGATGCTCGGGCGTGTACAGGCGCTCGATGCCCTCGGGGCATTGCCAATGCAGCAGCTGGCCGCCGTATTCGGCAACGCGGATGCTGCCATGGCGGTTGCGCAGGCTGAATGTCCGTAGAGCGCTCATGGCAGAACCGTCCTGATACAATTCCGGCCCTCGTTCTTGGCCTGATACATGGCGCTGTCGGCACGCCGGAGAAGGGCATCCGGATTATCGTCCACGCCGCTGGCCAAGGTGATGCCGATGCTGATGGTGACTCT
>JBEAYK010000006.1:0-16372 GCA_041159305.1 Pseudomonadota bacterium | reverse complement strand
ATTGTGCGTGCCAACGATGGCAAAGTCTTCGGTCTCGATTTGTCCACCGGGGAGAAGCGCTGGCAATTCGATCGCGGTCTGCCTTCGCTTAGCGTGCGTGGAAACAGCGCGCCGGTTCTTGGCCCCGGTCTTATTTTCGTGGGTTATGAGGACGGCACCCTGATTGCCCTGCGTCAGCAGGATGGTCAGCGTGTTTGGGAGCAATTAATCGCCAAACCAGATGGACGTACCGAACTCGATCGCATGTCGGATATTGACGGTGAAATCCAGGTCGGCGACCGTGAAGTCTTTGCCAGTTCATACCACAACTCCACCATGGCCATTGCCATGAATAACGGTCAGCCCATCTGGGTCCGTGAAATTGGCGGCTATGCCGGTGTTGCGATGCTTTCCGATCGCATCATCGTCGGTGATCGTGACAGCAATCTTTGGGCCCTCGACCGTAATAGCGGCTCCGATCTATGGAAGCAATCCGCATTCCTGCGTCGCGGCATCACCACGCCCGTAGTCCAGGGCGCTTACATCGTCGTTGCCGATACCGAAGGTTATGTGCATTGGCTTGATTCCACGACCGGTGACATCAAAGGCCGTGTCAAGGTCGGCGGTGCCGTGCGCGGCAGCCCTGTCGTCTCCGATGACGGAATACTGTTCGTTCAAAACGTTGACGGTCAATTGTCCGCGTTCAGTCTGGCGCAATAAGCATGCTGGATATGGTGGCATTGGTCGGGCGCCCCAATGTGGGTAAGTCCACCCTGTTCAACGGCCTGACGCGTACCCGTGACGCCTTGGTGCATGATGAGCCGGGCGTCACCCGTGACCGTCATTACGGCATTTGCCGGCTTAATCCGGAACACCCCTTCATCGTCTGCGATACCGGAGGTCTTTCCGGCGATGACGAGGGTCTGGCAGGCGCCACAGCCAAACAAAGCTGGCAGGCCGCGGCTGAAGCCGCGGTAATTGTATTCGTCGTCGATGCAAAATCCGGACCGGAAGTGCTCGATTTCGACATCCTTTCAGGTCTACGCAAGCTTGGCAAGCCGATGGTATTGGCCATCAACAAAACCGATGGTAAAAATACCGAAGACGCGATCCATGATTTCGCCAAATTTGGATTCGCCCATGTGCTCCCGATGTCTGCAGCCCATCAAAGAGGGGTACCGGAGCTGTTGGAGCTTCTTGCCAAGCTGTTGCCCGAACTTCAGCCTCAGGCGCCCGTAGAAGACGACGGCGCTTTGCGCTTGGCCTTCATCGGCCGTCCCAATGTCGGGAAATCCACCCTCGTCAACCGCCTTCTGGGTGAAGAGCGGGTCATAGCTTCCGATGTGCCGGGCACGACCCGGGACTCCATTTCGGTTGATCTGGAGCGTGATGGCCGCGATTACCGGCTCATCGATACCGCCGGTCTGCGCCGTCGCGGAAAAATCGAAGAGGCCGTCGAGAAGTTTTCCGTATTCAAGACGCTTCAGTCCATCCAGGACTGCCAGGTTGCCGTCGTCATGCTTGATGCCGGCGAGGGTGTGACCGAACAGGATGCGACGGTCCTGGGCCATGTGCTCGAAGCGGGGAGGGCGCTGGTCATCGCCGTGAATAAATGGGATAACCAGAGCAACTACCAGCGAGAACAGACGAAATCACTGCTCGAGCGGAAGCTTTCGTTCTGCACCTGGGCTCCGATTGTGACCATATCCGCCAAACATGGCACCGGCATGGCTGAGCTCTTCAAAGTGATCCACAAGGCCTATGACAGCGCGACCCGTCAGTTCAGTACGGCTGAAGTCACCAAAGCCATTGAAATTGCCTACGCCGCGTTCCCGCCACCGGTTGTTCGCGGCCATGTCGCAAAAATGAAATACGGTCATCCGGGCGACACCAATCCGCCGACCTTCATTGTTCATGGCAATCGCCTGAAGACGCTGCCGGACAGTTACCGCCGTTATCTGGAGAACTTCTTCCGGAAGCGCTTCAAGTTGGTCGGCACACCCATCCGGTTTGTTTTCAAGGACAGCGACAATCCTTATGAAGGCAAGAAAAACGTGCTGACCGACCGTCAGCTGGAAAAACGTAAGCGCCTGATCCGGCATCACAAACGGAACAAATAAAGCCATGTCGGTTACGGTCATTTCACCGGCGCAGGCCTACGAAATGCAAAGTGGCGGAAAGCTGCTCATTGATGTGCGCGAGCCCAATGAATGGGCCTCAGGAATCGCCAAGGGTGCAAAGCCCGTAACAGTGGCTGAGCTTCAGGCCCAGGCTTGCCGGCATCTGGCGACTTTCGATCACCCCGTCATCCTGATCTGTGCCGGGGGCAAACGCTCGGATTCCTGTGCGGCTGAACTCAGCCGGCAAGGCTACACGAATCTTTTCTCGGTATCGGGGGGCACCCAGGCTTGGATTGCGGCCGGATTGCCGGTTGCTGCATATCAAACTTCCGATTTCGACCTGCGTTACGCCCGACAGATGATTCTTCCCGATGTCGGCCGAGTGGGGCAGCAAAAACTGAGTAAGGCCCGTGTTTTGTTGGTTGGGGCAGGCGGTCTGGGTTCGCCCTGTGCGTTCTATCTCGCGGCAGCCGGCGTTGGACATCTGGTTATTGTGGACGATGACAAAGTGGATTTAAGCAATCTCCAGCGTCAAATTCTGCATAAAAACGACAAAGTCGGCGAATTGAAGGTAATTTCAGCCAAAACCACATTAAATGATCTAAATCCTACGATTAACGTTGAAATACATACTGATCGTATTGACGATCAAAATATAACTAAATACATTAATAATGTTGATTTAGTTATTGATGGAACAGATAATTTCAAGTCAAGGTATGCTATATCCGATGCCTGTGCACGGCACGGCATCCCTTGGATTTATGGCGCCGTCCATCGCTTCGAAGGCCAGGTCAGCCTATTCAAGGCCTCCGTTCCGGAGGGACGCGGCCTGTGCTATCGCTGCCTGTTTCCGGAACCGCTTGAAGCTGTTGATGCTCCAAACTGTACCGAGGCGGGCGTTTTGGGTGTCGCGCCTGGTGTCATCGGTCTTTTGCAGGCCACCGAGGCGCTCAAATATCTTTTGGATATCGGGGTTTCGCTATCAGGGCGCTTATTGCATTTGGATTTGCTCTCGATGACAACTCATGAAACCCGAATGCACGCTGATCCACGGTGTATGGTATGTGGACATTCCGGTAGGGAAGAGAGTCCATAACGCATTGATTTCCTATTACTAGCTCCTTTTCGGCCATTATCATACTTCGCATAATGTATATTATGTAAATAAAGATATAGCGCTGACCTGACTCAGTTGGACTAACATCAAACCATGATGACTTCCCCCGCCTTACGCTTATTGATTCTCGGACCGACCGGCTTGGTCGGTAGTCAGGCCCTGCAGTTGGCCTTGGATGAGCCAAGGTTTACTCAGGTGATCGCTCCGTCGCGGCGGCCATTACCGGCGCACCCGAAATTAATGAATCCGATCACTGACTTTGCGGCACTGTCTGATGCCGACTGGTGGGCCGTTGATGTGGCCATCTGTGCATTGGGGACGACTCTGAAGCAGGCCGGGAGCAAAACGGCCTTCAGTCAGGTGGATTTCGACTATGTCGTGGCCAGCGCCGGCTATCTGAAGAAAGCCGGTTGCCGCCACTTCATTGTGGTTTCCTCCCTGGGAGCCGATCCTGATTCCGGAAGCTTTTACCTCAAAGTCAAAGGTGAAACCGAACAGGCGCTGCGCGCCCTGGGTTTTGACGCCTTGACGGTACTCAGACCATCCCTGCTGGACGGTGGTCCTCGGCCTGAGAAGCGGCCCGCTGAGGCTATCGGTTTATGGTTTGCTTCGCATTTGGGCGGGTTGATACCCAAGTCCTACCGCCCGGTTGCTGTCCGTGATGTTGCCCGCATCATGGTAAATGCAGCCCTCACTGATGCCCATGGCGAACGGATTATTGAATCGGCGTCGATACATCACTCCACCGGGAAATCATAAGCGACATCGGGCAATGGGCCGGCTTTCCAGGTGAAATGCCACCATTCCAGCGGGTAATTCGCGAACCCGTGTGAAGCCATGACATCAAGCAACTGTTGACGTGCCTGTTTTTGATCCGGGCTGACGCCCGGCCATTCGGTATTGGCCTGTACACCGAAAAAATCGAAAGGTGTGCCCATGTCTACTGGATTGCAATGCGTTTCGCGGCAATCCAGCAACCCGAGATCCACGGTAGCACCCTTGCTGTGGCCCGACTTTTCGGCAATGTAATCCGGAACCAGCGTTGATTTGGCAAGGTCTGGATAATATCTTGCCTTGATCTGTGGATCATCGGGGGCCCTGGCCCAAGCCATGAATTCGGTAACGGCACGCTGCGGCCGATAACAATCGTAAATAATTAATCCGAAGCCCCTGCCCCTTAGCTCGGCCTCTGCCGCAGCCAATGCCTGTGCGGCAGGCTCATGTAAAAGACATTTTCCAGCCTGATATCCGGCGACCCGCTTTCCGGTAAAGTTGTTTTCCGTGGCGTATCGGATATCCAATGTGATGGCCGGTGCGTGATTCCGGACATCTACCAAGGGGCGGCTGGCTCCGTCTGCATTGGTCAAGACCAGCAAGTACAGCAAGAAAATGCCAAGTGCGGTTTTCATCGGCGAGGCCTTGGGTGGATGGCTTTCTGATTATACTGTCAGCTATGCACCATAAATCCGCTTACGAGCTGACCCGATGATCCAAAATGCCTGGGCCTATGTCGGTCTGCTTCTGATATGCGCCGGCCTGTTCCCATTTCTGGAAAAACGCATGGCATGGCGGATTTTCAGTGTCCTGCCGCCGATTGTTCTGACCTATCTGGCGGTTACCGCACTGTCTGCAAGCGGTTTCTGGCAGGCCGGCCCCGAAATGACGGCAGCACGCAAACAGATTCTTGAATGGCTGCTGCCGGCATTGATGTTCCTGCTTCTGGTCAACTGCGACCTGAAAGCCATTCTTGCCCTCGGACCACGCATTCTGCTGGGTTTCTTGTGTGCCACCCTCTCCATACTCTTGGCTTTTCTCACGGTATACGCCCTGCTCCGGACCTGGTTACCGATGGACTCTTGGCAGGTACTGTCCTCCGTTTCCGGTGGATGGATAGGCGGTACCGCCAACATGGTGGCGGTTTCCCAGGCTGTGGGCATCCGCCCGGAATCCATGGCCAATGCATTGATTACCGATGCGATTTGTTATGCCGTCTGGGTATTAATCCTTTTTGCCAGTGTGCCCTTGCAATCCCGCTTCAACCAATGGAACCGTTCAGTGGCCATGGCAGATCGCCTTGATGCACACCATCCAGGACAAATTGCGGGCTCTGAGCCGCTGGATAGCGGCCTTATCCTGCTGTGGCTCGGTCTTGGACTTGTAGTGGGCAACCTTGCCAAGAGCTTGGCTGCCCTACTCCCGGCCTCTGAAGTGCTCAGTACCAGCTCTTGGACCATGTTGTTGGCCACGGCTTTGGGGTTGGCTGCTTCGTTCACCCCTTTGCGACGACTGGCAGGATCAATGGTGGTTTCCAACGCGTTGCTTGCCGTAGTCGTGGCCGCTTTGGCTTCCGGTGCCGATTTTTCCGGCATGAGCCAAGCACCCTTTTACCTCTTCTGCGGGTTCCTGGTTTTGGCGATTCACGCCCTTATGATGCTCGCGGCGGCCCGACTGTTTAAATTCGATCTGGCCCTGTGCGGTATCGCCTCCCTAGCCAATATCGGTGGCGTGGCTTCAGCACCATTGCTTGCAGCAACCTATGCGCCCGTTTTGGCGCCGGTCGGCGTATTGCTGGCTATGCTCGGTTATCTTCTTGGAACCGGTGGCGGCCTGCTATTGGCCCGGATTTTTCAAATGATGGGGGCCTGATGATGCTTCTGCTGCGATCCATCCTTGCCGCCAGTCTGATGGTCATCACGCCATTGGCACTGGGATACGAGCCGCCGGAGCCCGATTGGAAGTCGGTTGGCATAACTGCCGAAAAGCAATCAAGTGCTTATTGGCTGCAGCGCATCCCGGATGCCGATTCAATACTGTTGCTGAATGCAGCAATCGAAGATAGCAATCGCCGCCTGCTGGCCTCCGAGTCCGGCATGGCCGATTGGCAGGTTTGGCCGAAACAGGTGTCGCGCGATGTCATACGCCAAAAGATCGAGGCCTTGTCCAAACGACCTCAGGCGCCTCTGTTCAAAAATGCCAACCTGACCGTCACTGCTGAAGAAATTGACGCCTGGATGGCCAATCTGGATCTCGACAACATCATGGATGCCGATGATCGATTGTTTGGCATGGCGGTCAAACGCAGTCCGCTGCGTCGATTCCCAAACGAACAACGCGCCTTTGACCGAAAAGGCGGCATCGACATCGACCGTCTGCAGGAATCTGCCATTTTTCCCGGAACACCGGTCGCCGTGTTGCATGAATCTAAGGACCGACAATGGCTTTTCGTGCAATCGGAAAACTATGCCGCATGGGTGAAAGCAGATACCGTTGGCCTTGCGTCACGGCAATTCGTGATGGCGCATGCCGCCAGACAGCCACGCCGATGGGTGACAGGAAGCCAAATCCGAACCGTATTCCATCCTTATGCCAAAGAGGTTTCCGAGCAGGTTCTGGATATGGGCAGCAGCCTTCCTGTTCGCACCGATTGGCCGCTGTCAAAACCCGTGAATGGCCAGGGAAGTCTGGGAGCGTGGATCGTGGATTATCCTTTGCGGCTCGACAATGGACGGTTGCATATCAAACCCGTATTGATTCCACGCAGCGCAGATACTTCCGACGCCCCGTTGCCGGCAACCCGAGGCAATCTGATCCGTCAAAGCTTTAAATTCATCGGCGAACGCTACGGATGGGGTCATGATTACAACGGCCGTGATTGCAGCGGTTTCGTATCCGAAGTGTACCGATCGCTTGGTATCCTGCTTCCGCGCAATACCGGAGAACAGCAGCGGACGACGAACTTCCATCGAATCGCATTCACTCCTCAGATGAGTCAAACGCAGCGCCTTGCCCAGCTCCGGCAGCTGCGCATCGGCGATCTGGTTTACATCCCCGGGCATGTGATGATGGTGATCGGCCAAGACAGCCAAGGCCCATGGGTCATTCATGACTCTCAGAATAGCGGCATTGTTCTGGCCAGCGGTTTCCATGCGCTGCCGACCAATGGCGTTGCGGTCACGCCCTTGCTGGCCATGGCTTTTGGACCCGGAAAGCCATATCTCGATGCCATCAGCGCCGTCCAGCGGATTTTCCCGGAAAGCCGCTGATTATGCGCATCCGCGGATTCAGAACCGGCATCCTCCGCATTCCCTTGCGGACGCCGTTCAAGACGGCACTGCGCACTGTCGAGACCATAGAAGACGCTGTCATCTGCTTTGAAACCGATTGCGGTCATATGGGCTTCGGGGAAGCGCCGCCGACGGTAGCCATTACCGGCGACAGTCTGGAGGGAATCCTGGAGTCCTTGCAAACCATCCTCGGCCCGGCCTTGGTCGGGCGTGAAGTGGAGGATGTCTCCGGCAATTGCGGAATCGTCCAAAACGCCCTGCCCAAGAACACGAGTGCCAAGGCGGCGGCGGAGATCGCATTGTATGATCTGTATGCACAATCTCGCGCCCTTCCGCTCTATATGGCGCTTGGCGGCGGCACGCCCAGACTGCTGACCGATCTGACCATCAGTGTCAACGACATCCCGACGATGATTGCCGATTGCGAGAGCGCCATTGAACGCGGGTTCACCGCACTGAAAATAAAAGTCGGTAAGAGCCCAGAAACAGATGTTCCCCGTTTGCAAGCCATCCACAAGGCCGTGGCGGGCCGTGCCTTGCTTCGCATCGATGCCAATCAGGGCTGGACCGCCGATCAGACCATAGACACGCTCCGCATTCTGGATGCCGCCGGCCTGGATTTTGATCTCATCGAACAACCGGTTCCGGCAAGTGATTTAATCGGCATGCAGGCCATCAAAGCGGCGCGCTCGAGAATACCGCTGATGGCGGATGAAAGCGCATTCGATCTGGATCAGGTCAAGGCGCTGCATGCTGCCTCTGCAGCCGACATCATCAATATCAAGCTGATGAAATCCGGCGGCCTGTCCAATGCAACAGCCATCGCCGATTACTGTGCCGGGTTGAACATGCCCTGCATGATGGGATGCATGCTCGAAGGGGCGATAAGCGCCTCGGCTGCAGCACATCTTGCCGTTGCCAGGGGCGGCATCATCACCCGTATCGATCTTGACGGCCCTCTGCTTGCCACACTCGATCCGATTGACGGCAACGTGCGTTTCGATGATGCTGTCATTACGATTTCCGACTACCCTGGTCTGGGCATTCATTCGCCCGCCAACATCTCCTGGTTCGATTGATGCGTAAAATCCTGCTGCCGTCCCTTCTGATGCTCTGTTCGCCGGTCTCGGGTTCGGAATCCCTGCCACTGCAATGGGCGTCCGAAGGCACCCAGATGGTGATTGTGACCACAGCGGATTGGCAGTCCCCTGCTGGCCGGCTGCAGACTTTCGAACGCCAGGACGGCCTATGGCGTTCCACTGGACAGGATTTCCCAGTAAGCATCGGCAAGAACGGCGCGGGCTGGGGCCTCGGTTTGCATGAATCGCAAGATGGCGGTCCAGTCAAAGTCGAGGGCGATGGCAAGGCTCCGGCAGGCATTTTTCGGATTGGCCTGGCTTTCGGTCAGCCGGCATCCGTAGCGACCTCACTCACATACCAGGCGATGGACGCCGATGACTGGTGCATTGATGTGAACGATTCGCCGCTTTATAACCGTATCGTGTCTACCCGGGACATCGGCGCGGACGCCATTAAGGGCTCCACGGAACCGATGCGGCGCGACATTCACAACGGCGACCACGTCTATAAAAAAGGTTTTGTCATCGCTCATAATCCGGAAAACCGGCCGAAGGGCGGCAGCTGTATATTCGCCCATCTCTGGCGCAGCACCGGTGCCGCAACCGCCGGCTGTACCGCAATGACCGAACCCGATATGGATCGTCTCCTGCTTTGGCTGAACCAGAACAGAAATCCCGTATTCGTCCTGTTGCCTGAGAGCGAATACGTCCGCCTCAGAACGCAATGGCAACTTCCCGAACTGACCTCGAAGAATTGAATATGACCGCATCGACACGCGTTTTCCTCGGCCTGATTCTGGGCGTCATCACCGGCATTTTACTGAGCCGATTCGCACCCGATGCGGTGGCGCCGGCAACGGCGCTGGCGCAACCGGTTGGCAAGCTCTGGTTGAATGCGCTGCAGATGAGCATCGTGCCGCTCGTGGTTTCCCTCTTGGTGGTCGGCATCAACCAGGCCAATGACATCGCCACCTCCGGACGAATCGCACGCAAGGCACTGATCTGGATTGTCAGTCTGCTGTTCCTGGCTGGCTTGGCCACCGCAATCGCGGCGCCTTTCCTGCTCGGCTTCATGGCCCATAACCCCGAGCTGATGGACGCACTCAAATCAGCAGCCAGCCCTGCCCTGCCGCCATCGACCGGTGACTGGACCACCACCATCATTCCGACCAATGTTTTGGCGGCAGCCGTGGCAGGAGCCATCGTGCCCTTGGTGGCATTTACTTTGCTGTTTGCCTTTGCGCTTACCCGAATACAAGCGGAACGCCGTGCCGCCATCGTCGGTTTCTTCCAGGGCATTGCCGATACCGTCACCCAGATGGTGCATTGGATTCTGTGGGTTGGCCCAATCGGTGTGTTCGCTTTGATTCTGCCCATCAGTGCCCAAGCCGGCGGAAGCGTCATACAGGCGCTTGGCATCTACATCGGTATGCTCTGCGTCCTGTATTTGGGCATTACCGCCATCCTGTATGGTATTGCAGGCATCGGCAATGGTGAACACTTGCAACGCTATGCCAGAGCGATTCTGCCGGCCCAAGTGGTGGCGATGAGCACACAATCCTCCGTGGCAACACTGCCTGCCATGGTTGAAAGTGCCGGAAAACTCGGGTATCCCGGCCAGGTCACGGGCTTGGTTCTGCCCTTGGCCGTATCCCTGTTCCGGATTACCAGTCCAATTCAGTATCTCGGCGTGGTCTCGTTCATCGCCTGGGCCTATGGCATTGAGCTGCCCTTGCTGACCGTGGCAATCTGCGTTGCCCTGTCGGTGGTGATTTCCATCGGATCGGTCGGACTGCCCGGGCAGGCCATTTTCATGGGCACCAATCTTCCAGTGGTTCAGGCGGCCGGTTTGCCGGTCGAGCCACTGGGCTTATTGGTTGCGGTCGATATGATTCCCGATATATTCGCCACACTGGGCAATGTCACTGCGGACCTGACCGTAACCAGCAAGGTTGCGCGTTCAGAAAACGACAGTCTTCAGGCAGCGCGGCCCATCAGCGGATCATAGATGCAATAACGGCCGCCGCCCGCGTTTTTTGCCTGATACATCGCGAAATCAGATTGGTTGAGCAACGCATCGGAACCGCTTGCATGATTCGGGAAAATAGCGACACCGATACTGGCGCTCATCGGAATCGGTTCAAAGCCATCCAGGATGAGTGGCTGACGCAAAGCCTCCTGTATCCGCTGGATGCCCGCATGGCAATCCGTCATGTCCTGCAGATTGCTGAGCAGGAAAACAAACTCATCACCACCGAGCCGGGCCACCGTGTCATAGGGTCGGACATTAGCCAGCATGCGCTGTGCAGCCGCCTTAAGCAGCATATCGCCAGCGTGATGGCCATGGCGGTCGTTGGTCGGTTTCAGGCCATCCAGGTCCACGCTGCAAACGGCCACGAGACTACCGGTACGGATACCGTAGGAAAGAGCCTGATCCAAGCGGTCATCCAACAGACGCCTATTGGGAAGACCGGTCAGCGCATCGTGATTGGCGATATTTTGTGCAGCCTGCAATTTGGCCTTGCTGTTCGTAACGTCCAGTAACATCCAGAATGAAACATCATGGTCATCCGGCAGCATCACGCCGTTGACGCTGACCCAGATGTCCTCGCTGCTCGCTACATGCCTTACCTTTAGTTCATCACGGTAGACGCCCCTCGATTTGAGCACCGGATAGGTCTCTTCACCTAGTTTGCGGTAAGTGTCCTCATCGCTGAACAGCACCTGCGTAATCTGGCCCGCGTAGTCCGCAACGGGCAATCCGAGTATGCGGATGAGTTCTTTGTTATGCCAAATGATTTTCCGCTTGTAGACTTTAACCATGCCGACCAGATTGTTATCAAGCATGATGTTTTGCAGGGCGATAGTATTCGAAAGCTCGCGTTCCAACTGCTTGAGCGCAGTGATGTCATGTCCGACATACTGTATTTCTTCCAAGTTGCTGTCGGCATCGAAGTGTCCGCGCACGAGAAATTCCGCCCAGCGCGGGCTTCCCTCTGACGTCAGAATCCGGTCTTCTATCCTGACCGTCGGGTTCTGCGGAGAAAGCGTATCGAGCTTGTGGCGGACCTCAAGGAGACGGCTCTGCCACATGCCCGGAAACCAGATGCTGCCAATCAGTTCGGATGCGGTTTTATTGAAGAAGGTGCAGAACACCTCATTGACGTATATCAGGCGGCCATTGGGCGTGCAACGGCACACGAACTCGGTCTGGTCCATGATTAAACGCTGATAGACCTGCCGGTTTCGCTTTTCGTTGCGTCTGACTAGAATGTGAATCGACACCAGTAAAGCCGCCAGCAGCAGAAAGACGGCCACTCTCGGCATTGCCGCGGACTTGTAGACGAATTCACCGTAAGGCGCACTCAGCCCCACATACCCTGCGGCTGTGACAAACAACAGCATGAACAGCGTTGGATACAGCCCGGTTAAATACAGGCTGATGGCGACAGCAGGCAAGGCATAAAGAAACGGGGCTTTTCCGCCGGGACCGCCGAATGCATAGGAAGCCGCCAATGCGGCAAGCCCAAGGATCGCCGCAGCGAGGTAACGTTGCGGGGGAGATCCGATGATTTTTTTATTCTGGTGCGATGTAGGCATGCGCAAATACTAACAACACGGGAACGTGGAATATACAGTTAAAATTCCTGCCGGCCCTGAAAAATGTGAATCGGCGCACAATGCACGAAGAATTCACAGTCAAGCCACACTTTGAAGGCTTACTTGCGGGAAACCTCGTTCCTAACCTGCACGGTCAACCAGGGCATTAGAGCCGACCAGGGCAGGCTCACGCTCGGAGCGCCGGCGGCATAAGGCGCGACTTCGTAGGGATTGAACGACAGGGTCAGTTTGTTGCGGTCGAACTGCCAATGCGTCATGTCGATGACCAGCTTCCTGAGGTCTGTACGTGAATCGATGTAATAGGAATCGGCAAGCTCTTTTTTCAGCTCCTTTTCAACGAGTGCCGTCAGGCCATCCTGCCACTGGTTGCCCTGAAAGATATCGGCGGCAAGCATCGGTCGTGCTTTCGGAAGGTAGAAATGCTGGGCACTGTAGCTACTGACGGGGTGCGCGGCGCCATGACCGTAGAAGTAGGAGGAGGTTCCGGTACTGAGCAGCATCGACAGGCTACCGATGAATCGCCGACCGGTTTCGAAATCTGAAGCGGCATCGACGGCCTTGCCGGAAGAAGCAATGTCCTTGCGCAGCCATCGATCAATCAGCACTGCAAGATTTTTCTTTTCATGGGCAGCCTGCCCCAGATCGACAGCCGGGAAATAGGTGACGTTCTGGGCGTATTTAATCCATTCCACTTCGGCATCGGATTGACGGATGCCATACATACTGACCGGATACAGGACAATGTCTCCGGTAACGGAATCGGGGCCCTCGAACAGGGCAATCCGATCCTTGTAGCGGGCCGCTGCGCAGTTCTGTGCATCCTTGCTTTTCGGGTTCAGGGGCTCACCCTCCTCACGGCAGGAAATAGGCCAGAACGCCAACCACTCCCTTTGGCTTCGCCGCACATCATTCTGTGCTTCGGGTGATAGGCGCTGTAACAGCGTTTTGTAGGATGTAGCCATGGATGAATCGAGGCGGCTCACCTCGGGGCTTGTGCAAATCAGCTTTTCCTCCGGCCGTTTTGCCTTTGCGCAGTCGAAGCTAGCTGCCGAGACCGGGCCGGTTGCGAGCATCAGAAGCAGTATAGCCTTGTGTTTTCTGAATACCATATGCATGGGGCACATCCTAGCTTGGGTCTATCTGTTTATCATAAGTCCCAGCCGTGGTTACATACCGCCACCCGGATTGATTTCACAGAGAATTTACAGTTGCCCACACGGCAACCCGGACAATAAAAAACCCGCCTTGCGGCGGGTCTTCTATTTTGTGGCGTCCCCACGGGGATTCGAACCCCGGTCGCTACCGTGAAAGGGTAATGTCCTAGGCCTCTAGACGATGGGGACAGCAGCCTATAAAAACGGTCACATTGGTGGAGCTAATCGGGATCGAACCGATGACCTCTTGCATGCCATGCAAGCGCTCTCCCAGCTGAGCTATAGCCCCACGTGCTGTGAGAAGTGAAATTATAGGGAGGTTTTCAGGGAGCGTCAAGCCTGTCGCGGAAAAAACATTAATTTCCGGTGAACGCCGCAGGCATCGGCTCCGCCTGCCAGCTGGAACGACCATGCTTCTGCTGCTTGAGGTATAGCAGCCATTTGTTGAGAAACCCGTTCATGCGCAGTCGGTGGGAAACCATCTGGGCCGGGGTCGGATGGATGCCCAGCACGTCCTGCCAGCGCCGGCCAATGTAGCAATGGCTGACCTCGGCCTGGGCGGAATCGAGATAAATCCGTATCATCGCCGATGGGTCAAGCGCCCCGGTCCGATCATCTCGCAAGGTGTAACTCAGTTTAAGTTCAAGGGTGTAGTTATGGCGTGCCAGAACTTCCAGCCTGAGCAGCAGACCGTCCTGCCCTTCCGATATGAAGATTCCCGGCGTGAGGGTATCGAAATCGGTCAGATCCTGCAGGCGTCTGAAATTATCGGTGTACAGATCCATCAACCAAGTGAAACGGTTGAGTCTGTCGAATAGTCTTATGGCGCCCGGCGCTTGCATTAGTAAAGCTGATTCTGGATGCCCAATTGCGCGAGGATTTTGCTTGATATTTCCTCAATCGACATATTGGTGGTTGATAGATGCGGCAAACGGATGCTTCTGAACAGGGCCTCTGCCCGTTTGACCTCTTGCTGGCACTGCACCAGAGTGGCATATTTCGATCCCGGCTTGCGTTCTTGGCGGATCTGCTGGAGGCGGTCCGGATCGATGGTCAGACCGAACAGTTTCTGGCGGAAAGGCTGCAGCCGCTTCGGCAAGCCTTCGCCCTGGAGATCTTCCTCGGTTAGCGGATAATTGGCGGCTTTCACGCCGTAATGCAGCGCCATGTAAAGGCATGTCGGCGTTTTACCCGATCGCGACACACCCACCAGAATAAGATCGGCATTGGCATAGTTGTAACTGATGCCGTCATCGTGAGTGAGTGCGAAGTTGGTGGCATTGATGCGCTCCTCATAAGCCTTATAATCCACCAAAGCATGCGCGCCACCCACCCGCGGCGTGCGCCCCACCCCGAGCTCGCGCTCGAGCGGATGTACGAACGGTCCGATGACGTCCATCATCAACGCACCGGTGTCGGCGATGACTGCCCCTGCAGCGGGATCGACCAGACTGGTGAACACCAGCGCACGCTGACCGCTCCGTTCTTGCTCGGCCTCGATGACCGCAGCGGTATGCATGGCTTTGCCCATGCTGTCGACGAAGGGAATGCGCCTTGCGCTGTATTGCACGCCCTGGAACTGTGCCAGAACGCTATGGCCGATGGTTTCCGTGGTAATGCCGGTGCCGTCTGATACGTAGAAAACGGGACGCATGCCTGCTCCTCAGGGTTGCATGCCCTATTGTGCCCCATTTGCGGCTGCCGGAAAATGCGCGATGTGCAGCGGGCAATCGGCTATAATATGCGCACTGATTTCGCCCAGGAGATGCGCTTTGACCCCCCCGGTACTTTGGCTCGACCACCTCCGTCTTTCCGATCTGGCGCAAGTCGGCGGCAAAAACTCCTCCCTCGGCGAGATGATCGGCCACCTCGGCCAGCTCGGCGTCTCGGTTCCCGGCGGTTTCGCCACTACCGCCGACGCCTTTGAAGAATTCATCCGCTTCAATACCCTCACCCAACGCATCTACGACCGGCTGGACGGGCTGGATATCGATGATGTCGGCACCCTGATGGATGTCGGTCGTGAAATCCGCCAATGGGTCATGGACGCCCCGCTACAGCCGACGCTTGATGCCGCTATCCGTGAAGCCTATGCCGAACTGTGCAAGCGCGCCGGCGCCGACGAAGTCTCGGTCGCCGTCCGCTCATCCGCCACAGCCGAAGACCTGCCGGATGCCAGCTTTGCCGGTCAGCAGGAAACCTTCCTGAATGTCACCGGCGTGGAAGATGTGGTTGCCAAAGTCAAAGAGGTGTTTGCCTCGCTGTACAACGACCGCGCCATTGCTTACCGCGTGCATCATGGCTTCAAGCATGAAGATGTATTCCTCTCAGCCGGCGTGCAACTGATGGTACGTTCCGATATCGGATCCTCCGGCGTGCTGTTCACCCTCGACACCGAGTCGGGCTTCCGGGATGCCGTATTCATCACCGCCAGTTACGGTCTTGGCGAAAACGTCGTGCAGGGCGCGGTCAATCCTGACGAATTTTACGTCTACAAGCCGACACTGCGCCAAGGCAAGCATGCCATCTTGCGCCGCACGCTCGGCAGCAAGCAGATCCGTATGGTCTATTCGGATGTTGCCGGTGAACGCGTCCGCAATGAGCCGACGCCGGAGGAGCTTCGCAACCGTTTCTGCATCACTGACGCCGATATCGAAGAACTGGCGCGCCAAGCGCTGGTCATCGAGGAGCACTACCAACGCCCGATGGACATCGAATGGGCAAAAGACGGCGTGACCGGAAAGCTTTACATCGTCCAGGCCCGCCCGGAAACCGTGAAATCGCGCGGCAAACATACCCAGATCGAACGCTTCCACCTCAGTGGCAAAAGCGATGTGCTGGTCGAGGGCCGCTCCATCGGTCACAAGATCGGCGCCGGTGCAGCACGCGTCATCCGCAGCATTGCCGAAATGGACAAGCTCCAGCCCGGCGATGTGCTGGTCGCCGACATGACCGACCCCGATTGGGAACCGATCATGAAACGGGCATCGGCAATCGTCACCAACCGTGGCGGCCGGACCTGCCATGCCGCCATCATCGCCCGTGAACTCGGTGTTCCGGCCGTGGTTGGCTGCGGCGATGCCATGGACCGTATCCCCGACGGCGCCGCGGTCACCGTCAGCTGCGCCGAAGGCGACACCGGTTTCATCTATGACGGCATCCTGCCGTTTGAGCGTATTGTCACCGATCTCGACAACATGCCGCCCGCGCCATTGAAGATCATGATGAACGTCGG
>JBEAYK010000005.1:0-16537 GCA_041159305.1 Pseudomonadota bacterium | reverse complement strand
AGCACGTAAAGGCTGCCGTGTCATCTACGTGCCCGGCAACCATGATGAAGCCGGGCGTCAATTCGCAGGTATGTCGTTCGGAAGAATTCGCATTCGCCATGAAGACGTCCATGTGCTCGCCGATGGCCGCCGCTTGTGGGTGACCCACGGTGATCTGTTCGACGGGGTGATGCAGTATGCGCGTTGGTTGGCCTATCTCGGTGACTGGCTATACAGCGTCATCCTGGTCGCTAATCGCTGGTTTAACCGTTTACGCATCCGGCTCGGTTATCCGTATTGGTCGCTGTCGCAATACCTGAAGCACAGCGTTAAGAATGCGGTCAGCTTCATCAGCAGCTTCGAAACCATGATGGCGCACGAAACACGTCGGCGCGGCTGTGACGGCGTAGTCTGCGGGCACATCCACAAGGCCGAAATCAAGATGATTGACGGCGTTCTTTACTGCAACGACGGGGATTGGGTCGAAAGCCTGACTTCTATGGTCGAGCATTTCGACGGAAGTCTGGAAATCGTCCATTGGAACGAAATCAAGTCGTCCGCTGCTGTGCCGGAACGGCAGCTGCGTATCACCAAAGTTTCCATCAACATCGAACGTATCCTGGAGAGTACCGAATGAAGATCGCGATTATCACCGACGCCTGGAGCCCGCAGATCAACGGCGTGGTCAAAACCCTGGAGCAGACGGTACGTTGTCTGCAGGCTGCCGGCCACGACGTGCTTGTCATCGAGCCGTCACGCTTCAGGACGATGGCCTGTCCGGGTTATGATGAAATCCGCTTATCCATTCTGCCCTACCGGAAGTTAAGTGCACTGCTTTCCGAATTCTCGCCGGATGCGATTCATTTGGCCACGGAAGGCCCTCTTGGATTTGCGGCAAGACGCTATGCCTTGAAGCACGGCTTGAACTTCACGACGGCCTATCACACCAAGTTTCCCGAATATCTTGAGGCGCGGACCGGAATCAATGCACGGCATTTCTATCCGGTGATGCGTTGGTTTCACAGTCCGGCAAAAGCCGTGATGGTCTCCACCGACAGCGTTATTGTAGAGCTGCAGGCCAAAGGCTTCGCTAACCTGGTGAAATGGAGTCGTGGTGTGGACATGGCGCTGTTCGACGCCGGCTTGCCCCGCACGGGTCGCGACGCTGCCGATCCGGTCTTTCTTTATGTCGGACGCATTTCGGTTGAGAAAAACCTCGAAGCATTCCTGGGTTTGCCTTTGCCGGGAGAAAAATGGCTGGTTGGCGATGGCCCTGCATTGGAATCTTTGTCTGAGCGTTATCCGGAAGCGGTATTTTTCGGCGCAAAATCGCATCATGAACTGGCCGAAATATACCGCATGGCGGACGTTTTCGTATTTCCCAGCAAGACCGATACGTTCGGCCTGGTGTTGCTGGAAGCCATGGCATGCGGGCTTCCGGTCGCTGCATATCCGGTGGCCGGACCACGGGATGTACTGGCGGGATGTGAAGCCGCTGCATTGCGCAGCGATCTTCTGGAGGCCTGCATGACTGCTCTTGACCTGGATCCGAAGCATGCCGTTGCACATGCCCGGAAATATTCATGGCAAAGCACGACCGGACAGTTCATCCGGAATTTGTATCCCAATATGGCGGATAAGCCCGTGCGCAAGGACCGCCAGCCCGAGCCAAGAACTCAGACGGTCTTATCCCGGTAACGGCACAGGCTGCGCACTACGCAGTTCGGGCAGTCCGGTTTGCGCGCCTTGCACACGTAGCGCCCGTGCAGGATCAGCCAATGGTGGGCATCGACAAGGAATTCGGCCGGAACCGCTTTCAGCAGTTTGTCTTCCACCTGACGCACGGTTTTCCCCGGCGCCAGTCCGGTGCGGTTGGCGACCCGGAAAATATGCGTATCGACCGCCATGGTCGGCTCGCCGAAAGCGGTGTTGAGCACCACATTCGCCGTTTTGCGGCCGACTCCCGGCAATGCTTCCAGTTCAGCACGGACCCTTGGAACTTCTCCGCCATGGCGCTCGATCAGAAGTTTGCAGGTTTCAAAGACATTGGCGGCTTTGGCGTTGTAAAGGCCGAGCGTGCTGATGGCTTTGCGCAATGCCGGTAGACCGAGCGCAAGAATCGCCTGCGGTGTGTTGGCCACCGGATAAAGACGGCGCGTCACTTTGTTGACACCGATATCGGTGGATTGTGCGGACAGCATGACGGCAATCAACAGCTCGAATTCACTGGTGTACAGAAGCTCGGTCTTCGGGTGCGGATTGAGCTCGCGCAGTCGGCTGAAGAATTCGGTTCGGTCGGCCACTTTCATGCATCGTCGCCCTTTTCCGCCAGTGCTTGTGCGCGCGCCAGTGCACGTGCCAGCGGATCCGCCAGGGCTTGCTGCCGTTTCAGGGCGGTTTCATGGGCTATCCGCTCCAGCCGTGCGGCACGCCGTTCATGGCGTAATTTCAGCAAGGCCGAACGGGTCAGTCGCGCTTCACCCAGAAGCGCCTTGGCAAGGGCGAGGGCATCGGCCTCTGCCATCACTTGCCCGCGAAAACGGCCGGCTGCCGTTTCAGAAAAGCATCCGTTCCGGTGCGCATGTCTTCGGTGGCGAACATCAACCCGAACATCTGGCTTTCGTAGTCCAAACCGACATCGAGCGTGGCTTCGGCACCGTAACGGATACAGTCCAAAACGCCACGCAGGGCCAAGGGCGCCAGCGATGCGATATGCATTGCCAGTTTTTCGGTTTCTTCTTCCAGAACGTCCGGGGAGTGTACGCGGCTCACCAGATTCACCGCTAATGCCCGTGCAGCATCAATCGGCTGGCCGCTCAGGCAAAGATCCAGTGCCACCGCCTTGCCACACAGGCGCACCAGACGCTGGCTGCCGCCGAAACCGGGAATGAGGCCGAGATTGACTTCCGGCTGACCCATCTTGGCGGTGCTGGCGGCGATGCGAATGGCGCAGGCCATGGCCAGTTCAAGACCGCCACCGAGCGCGAAGCCATTGATCATGGCGATGACGGGCTTTCCGCATTGCTCGATGGACAGCATCAGGTTCTGGCCGAGCTTGGAAAAATCACGGGCTTCGATGGCGCTCAGACCGCTCATCTCGGCAATGTCGGCACCGGCAACGAAGGCTTTTGGTCCGGCGCCGGTCAACACGATTACGCGCACTTCCGGGTTTTCGCTCAGACTCCGGAATGCCTCATGCAATTCCTGCAGGGTTTTCCGGTTCAAAGCATTCAGCTTGTCAGGGCGGTTGATGCGGATCCAGCCGACAGCGTCTTTCAATTCAATCAACAGGTTAGCGTAAGTCATTGGGAAGGTATCCGTTGTGTGGAACTAAAACGCATGGCCGGCGGTCGTATCGTCTGTGGCCATCACTAGCCGAAGGGCCGGTGAATGGGTATTCTATCAACCTGTCGAGAGCATTTTTGCTCTTTTTTTCACTCTGGAGAGACTATGAAGTTGCAATTGCTGTCGGCCGTTCTGGCCTCCACCTTGGCCACCGCCGCCCTGGCGCAAACCGCTCCTGCCGCCAAGCCCGCCGCTCCGGTTGCCAGTGGTCCGGTTGATAAAGCCGCACTGGCTTACGCACTTGGCTATGATTTCGGACGCAATATGGCCGATCAAGCTCCGGGTCTGGATGTCACTGCCATCAACCGCGCCATCCAAGACGGTTATGCCAAACGTCCGCCGACCATCGCTCCGGAAAAACTGGAAGCCACCATGGTCGCTTACCAGAAGCAACGCGAAGCTGAAGCCAAGTCCCGCTTCGATACCGCCGCCCGCGAAAACAAACTGAAATCGGATGCGGTCATCGCCTCCAACAAAACCAAGCCCGGCGTGGTCACCCTGCCGAGTGGCATCCAGTACAAGGTCATCGAAGCCGGTGCCGGTGCCAAGCCCAATCTCAACAGCACCGTGGAATTCAACTTCTCGGGCGCGCTGGCAACCACCGGTCAGGCCTTCGTCAGCACCTTCGCGGACGTCAAGCCGGTATCCGGCAAACTGAGCGATGTGGTCAAGCTGCCGGGCATGCAGGAAATCATGCAGCAGATGCCGAATGGCGCCCGCTGGCAGGTTCTGTTGCCGCCGGAAAAAGCATGGGGCAGCGGCGTGGAATCCGTCCGCGGCGGCCCTGGTCCGAACCAGGCCATTTTGCTGGACATCAAACTGATTTCCGTCAAGTGATGAAAAAGCCCCGGTCCGCCGGGGCTTTACGGTTATGGCTCAACCTGTCCTCAGCCCCTGTGTGGGCATCTGTACCGTCAATGACAACGGTTTCTGTGAAGGCTGTTTCCGCAGTCTCGGCGAAATCGGGAACTGGCTGTCTTACAGCCCGGAGCAGCGCGAATACCTGATGGAAACCGTGCTGCCGCAGCGCGAAAGCGGATCCTGAAATGCCCCAGGCCATATGGCAGCAGGTGCAGCGTGCGCTCTTGAGCGAATCCGCTGTCCTGCAGGCGGTGCCGCATAATCTGGCCGAGCTGGAATCCTTTCTTCCGGAAGCCGAGGCCTTTGCGCCGGCTTCGGTGCTGTGCGGTCTGGTGCCTCGCGCGGATGGCCTTCAAGTCTTATTGACCAAACGCTCCCCGCATCTTCGCCACCATCCGGGGCAGATCAGCTTTCCCGGTGGCCGTATCGAAACCGCAGACGCCAACCCGTTCGAAGCCGCCTTGCGCGAAGCGCATGAAGAAATCGGGCTGGAGGCGGACTATGTGCGACTGCTCGGTTATCTCGACCCGCTGGTGACCATCACCGGCTACCGGGTATTTCCGGCTGTGGCGATTGTTGATCCCGATTACCGTGCTGAGCCCGATGGCGTGGAAGTCGCCGAGCTGTTCGAAGCGCCCTTGTCGCTGTTTCTCGATGCCGGCAACGAACATCCGTTCGATATTGAATTCCGCGGTGTCATGCGCAGCCTGAAGGAATTCCGCTGGCAGGAATACCGGATCTGGGGCGCAACCGCGAGTATGCTGATCAATCTACGTACGCGACTGGGAGCATCGTCATGAGCCTGATTTCCGCACCGGCGCTTTCCGGGAAATTGTTCGCACCGAATCTGAAAATCCTCGATGCCCGGTTTTCGCTGGCGGATGCTGCCTTGGGTCACAATGAGTTTCTGCACAGTCATATCCGTGGCGCACAGTACATGGATCTTAATGCCGACCTGTCCGGACCCAAAACCGATGCACGTCTGGGCCGGCATCCTCTGCCTTCCGCGGCGCATTGGCAAACGGTACTGGAACGACTTGGCATCCGTCCGGAACACCAGGTGGTGATTTATGACCAAGCCGACGGCGCCATGGCGGCGGCGCGCGCCTGGTTTCTGTTTGTTTTGGCCGGCCATGAAAACGTGACCGTACTGAACGGCGGCATGAATGCCTGGCTGGCGCTGGATCTTCCGACTGAATCCGTCGTCGCTGCGCCGGAGCACTCACACTACCCGGTGGGTTTCCGTATGCAGCGACTTATCGCCGAGGATGAACTGAAAGTACGCCTGCAGAGCGCCGATGCGGTGCTGCTGGATGCCCGTGCACCGGAGCGCTTCCGGGGCGAGCTTGAGCCGCTGGACCGGAAAGCCGGGCACATCCCGGGTGCGGTCAATCGGCCTTATGGGTGGAATCTTGAAAATGGATTGTTCAAATCTCCCGATACCTTGCGTGCAGAGTTCGAAGCTTTGGCTGATGGTCGCAAGGAAATTCTGCTCAGCTGCGGCTCGGGCGTCACCGCCTGCCACAATGCCCTGGCCTTGAGCCATGCAGGATTGGATCATTGGCGTCTTTTCGCGCCGAGCTGGAGCGGCTGGATTGCTGAGGACAGCAATCCGGTGGCTGTCGGCGACTGATTACATCAAGACCTTATTTTTTCGGGAAAAGACCCTGCAATACGCGCTGGGTTTCCTCCGAATACCAGCCCTGCAGGAACTGTTCCATCTGATCACCGGCGAAACCGTCAAGCGCCTGAATGATATCGGCGCGGGCAATCGCGCGCGAAATGCGCTGAGGCCCCTGCGGTAGCGCCGTGGTGCTTTTCAGCCAAGCCAATGCGGTTTCCACCACCGCTTCCTGTGGCGCCAGTTCGTCGATGATGCCGAGCGCATGTGCCTGTGCCGATTCAATCATGGCGCCGGCCACAATCAGCCGTTCAGCGCGGTGCGCGCCGACGATGCGGCGCATCAGGTATTGGATGGCTTCGGGAACCGCCAGCCCGACTTGGGTTTCATTCAAGCCAATGCGGAACGGACCTTCGGCCATGACACGGTAATCGCAGCACAGCGCAAGAACGCAACCGCCAGCCGGGTTGTGCCCGGAAATGGCAGCGGCCACCGGAATCGGAGATTTCGCCAAGGCGCGTGCGGCATCAAAGAATCGCGACCAACAGGCGCGCAGACCGTCTTCATCACAACCCAGCAGATAGGGCACATCCAGTCCGCCGGAAAACACTTTGGCGCCTCCGCTGAGCACGATGCCGATGGCGCCGTTTCCGGGAGCGGACTGAACCGCATCCGTCAGTGCGTCAAGCAGTGTGAAATTCAGGGCATTCACCGGCGGGCGTGCCAGTTTGATTTCATGGATATTGCCGTGCTGGATGATTTCGATCATGGCGGTCTCGTGGATGATTTGAATTAGATGAACAGTGCAGCAATGTAGTCGGGCAGGGCAACCGTCTGGCCGGCACGGTCGATCCAGACCAATACCGTATAGCCCTCGGCATAGATTACCGAAGCGTCCCCGGCGCTATGGATGCGATGGCCGATGGTGGCACTCTTGCTTCCGCGCTTTTCAGCGAACAGGGAAACGGTGATTTGCTCCGGCCACACGATGGGTTTGCGGAAATCGACATGGATGGCCGCTACGATCGGCGCGGCATCTCGTTCCTGCCAGCCATTCTGCAGGCTGTTGAACCACTGCACGCGGGTTTCTTCCACATAGCTGAGGTATTGGGCATTGTTGACATGGCCGAGTGCATCCATCTCGCGCCAGCGGACGTCCATGCCATGGCTGAAAATCGGGTTCATTTGCGTGCCTTTTTAAGAAGCGGTGCTAGGAAACGCCCCGTGTGCGAGGCGGGATTGGCGGCAACCTGTTCCGGCGTGCCTTCGGCGATGATCTGGCCGCCGCGGTATCCGCCCTCCGGGCCGAGGTCGATGATCCAGTCGGCGGTCTTGATGACGTCGAGATTGTGTTCGATCACTACCACGGTATTGCCGTCATCGCGCAGCTTGTGCAGGATTCCGAGCAGATGGTCGATGTCGTGGAAGTGCAGGCCGGTGGTCGGCTCATCGAGGATGTACAGCGTGCGCCCGGTATCGCGGCGCGACAGTTCCTTCGAGAGCTTCACGCGCTGCGCTTCGCCGCCGGAAAGCGTGGTGGCGGATTGCCCGAGCTTGATGTAACTCAGGCCGACATCCATCAGGGTTTCCAGTTTACGGGCCAGGGCCGGAACCGGCTTGAACAGTTCCAGTGCGTCTTCCACGGTCATTTCCAGTACGTCGTGGATGGAGTGGCCTTTGTAGAGGATGTCCAGCGTTTCCCGGTTGTAACGTTTGCCGTGACAGACGTCGCAGGGTACATACACGTCGGGCAGGAAGTGCATTTCGACTTTGATCAAGCCGTCACCCTGGCAGGCTTCGCAGCGGCCGCCGCGCACGTTGAAGCTGAAGCGCCCGGGCGAATAGCCGCGCGCGCGCGACTCCGGAACCTGAGCGAACAATTCCCTTAACGGCGTGAACAGACCGGTGTAGGTGGCCGGGTTGGAGCGCGGCGTGCGACCGATCGGCGATTGGTCGATGTCGACCACTTTGTCGAACAGTTCAATGCCATCAATGGAGGCGTGCGGAGCGATGGTGTGCGATGCGCCGTTGAGCTCGTTGGCGATGATCGGGAACAGGGTGTCATTGATCAGGGTCGATTTTCCGGATCCTGAAACCCCGGTGATGCATGTCAGCAGGCCGGCGTGCAGCGTCAGGTCGACATTTTTGAGATTGTTGCCGGAAGCCCCTTTCAGGGAAAGCTTCATGCGTGGATTCGGCTTTGTGCGTTTATCCGGCAATTCGATTTTTTTCTTGCCCGACAAATAATCGCCGGTCAACGAACCTTTCGCTTTGAGGATGTCCTTCAGGACACCCTGGGCGATGATGCGTCCGCCGTGGATGCCGGCACCGGGGCCGATATCGACGATATGATCTGCGGCGCGGATGGCGTCCTCGTCATGCTCGACCACGATCACGGTATTGCCGATATCGCGCAGACGGGTCAGGGTGCCGAGCAGTCGTTCGTTATCGCGCTGATGGAGACCGATGGACGGCTCATCAAGCACATACATGACGCCGACCAGACCGGCACCGATCTGCGAAGCGAGACGGATGCGTTGGGCCTCGCCCCCGGAAAGCGTGTCGGCTTTGCGCTCCAGACTCAGGTAATCCAGGCCGACGTCCATCAGGAAGCGCAGGCGTTCAAGGATTTCCTTCACGATCTTTTCGGCGATTTCGCCGCGCCAGCCGGCCACTTTCAGTGCGGCGAAGAAGGCCGTGCAGGCATCGATCGACATCCGGCTGATGTCGGTCAGGTTCTTGCCGCCGACCAAGACGTTACGGGCCGAGCGGTTCAGGCGCGAGCCCTGGCATTCCGGGCATTCGCGGCTGGAGATGAATTTGCCGAGTTCTTCGCGGACGGCCTGCGATTCGGTTTCCTTGTAGCGCCGTTCCAGATTGGGGATGATGCCCTCGAATACGTGCTTGCGCACGGTTCGCCCGCCCGCCTCGGTCAGGTAGGTGAAGGCAATCTGTTCGCCGCCGCTGCCGAATAGCACGGCTTGGCGCACCGGATCGCTCAGGTCCTGCCAGGGACTTTCGGGGTCGAAGCGGTAATGTTTGGCCAGCGAATGGATCAGCTGGAAGTAGTAGGCGTTGCGCCGGTCCCAGCCGCGGATGGCGCCGGCGGCCAGGCTCAGTTCCGGATGCAGAACCACCTTGCCCGGATCGAAGAACTGCGCGACCCCGAGCCCGTCGCAGGACGGGCAGGCGCCCATCGGCGAATTGAACGAGAACAGGCGCGGCTCGAGTTCGGTCAGCGAATAATCGCAGACCGGGCAGGAATACTTCGCCGAAAACAGGATACTGGGGGTATCGGCATCGTCCATCGACGCCAGTTCGGCGCTGCCGTCGCCCAGTTTCAGGGCGGTTTCGAAACTTTCCGCCAGCCGCTGCTTGATGTCCTCGCGCGGTTTGAAGCGGTCGATGACGGCATCGATGCTGTGCTTCTGGCGCAGCGCCAGCGCCGGCACATCGTCGAGTTCATAGAGAACACCGTCGACCCGGGCCCTGACATAGCCCTGGGCGCGCAGTTGGTCGAACACCTGCATGTGTTCGCCTTTGCGGTCCTTGATGACCGGTGCCAGCAGCATGAAGCGCTTTTCCGGGTCCTGGGCCAGAGTCTGGTCGACCATCTGGCTGACGGTCTGGGCGCTGAGCGGGTAATTGTGGTCCGGACAGTGCGGGGTGCCCACGCGCGCGAACAGCAAGCGCAGGTAATCGTAGATTTCGGTGATGGTGCCGACCGTGGAGCGGGGGTTGTGCGAGGTCGACTTCTGCTCGATGGAAATGGCCGGGGAGAGGCCTTCGATGTGGTCGAGGTCCGGTTTTTCCATCACGCTCAGGAACTGGCGGGCATAGGACGACAGCGACTCGACGTAGCGGCGTTGACCCTCGGCATAGATGGTGTCGAAGGCCAGCGAGCTCTTGCCCGAGCCGGACAGGCCGGTGATGACGATTAGCTTGTCGCGGGGCAGATCGAGGTCGATGTTCTTCAGGTTGTGGGTACGGGCACCGCGGATGCGGATAAAGTCCATCATAGGGGTCGGATACGGCCGGGAATCAATCGTTCAGTCTATCAGGAAGCGGTGACCGGGCGGTAGTCTGAACGCCGGTTCAGGCTGGGCCGGACACCCAGCCCGATTCGGCCTCCCTAATCCCGAAGTCTGTTGACTTTTCGGGGGCTTAGGCGCATAATTTCGCGTCTGGGCTTCGACCAAAGTCCGGGTTTTTTCAAAATAACTACAGAGGAATCCAGGTCATGTACGCAATTATCGTTACCGGCGGTAAACAATACCGCGTGATGAAGGACGAAGTGCTCCGCGTCGAAAAGCTCGATGCCGAAGCCGGTGCCAACGTCGAAATCAATGAAGTCCTGCTCGTCGGCAACGGCGACAGCGTCACCGTCGGCACCCCGACCGTGGCCGGCGCCAAAGTCACCGCGACCATCAAGTCGCATGGCCGTCTGGACAAAATCCGCATCGTGAAATTCCGCCGTCGTAAGCATCATCGCAAGCAGATGGGCCATCGCCAGCATTTCACTGAAATCCAAATTACCGGCATCACTGCCTAAGACCGAGGAGAAAACGTCATGGCATCGAAAAAAGGCGTAGGCTCAACCCGCAACGGCCGCGATTCCAACCCGAAATACCTGGGCGTCAAGATTTACGGCGGCCAAGCCATTGAAGCAGGCAACATCATCATCCGTCAGCGCGGCACCGAGTTCCACCGCGGCGCCAATGTCGGCATGGGCCGTGATCACACCCTGTATGCACTGGTCGACGGTACCGTCGATTTCTCCGTGAAGGGCCCTAAAAAGCGCCGCACGGTCAGCGTGGTTCCGGCCGAATAAGCCATTCGCGCTTGTCGGAGAAACCCCGCTTCGGCGGGGTTTTTCATTTAAGCTTTAACATCATTTCCCCTGGGGAGAACACCCATGAAGTTCGTGGATGAGGCGGTCATTACAGTCACCGCCGGCAATGGCGGTAACGGTTGCATCAGTTTCCGCCGCGAAAAATTCATTCCGCTCGGCGGCCCCGACGGCGGTGACGGCGGCGACGGTGGCAGCGTTTGGCTGGAAGCCGACGAAAACCTGAACACCCTGGTCGATTTCCGCCATGACCGTTACTTCAAAGCCCAGCGCGGCCAGAACGGCATGGGCCGTCAGATGTTCGGCAAGGCCGGCGAAGACATCACCATCAAGGTGCCGATCGGTACTGAAGTGGTCAACGTCGCCACCGATGAAATCATCGGCGATTTGACCGTTCATGGTGCCCGCATGCTGGTCGCCCAGGGCGGCGAAGGCGGCAAGGGCAACGTCCATTTCAAGAGTTCGGTCAACCGCGCGCCACGCAAGGCCAGCAATGGCACGCCCGGCGAAGAGCGCGAAATCCGTCTGGAAATGAAGCTGCTGGCCGATGTCGGTCTGCTCGGATTCCCCAACGCAGGAAAATCAACCTTTATACGCGCGGTTTCCGCGGCCACGCCGAAAGTCGCGGATTATCCATTCACCACGCTGCACCCGAATCTGGGCGTGGTCAGTGTCGAGGTCGCCCGCAGCTTCGTGATTGCCGATATTCCGGGTCTGATTGAAGGCGCTGCCGACGGCGCCGGCCTCGGCAGTCTGTTCCTGCGCCATGTTCAGCGCACCCGCCTACTGCTGCATCTGGTCGACATGGCGCCGTTCGACGAATCGATTGATCCGGCTGAACAGGTCCGCGCCATTGAAAACGAGCTGCGCAAGTACGATCCCGACATGCTCGACAAGCCGCGTTGGCTGGTCCTCAACAAAGGCGATCTGCTGGATGATGAAACCCGGTCCGAGCGTGCAAAGGCCATCATCGCTGCACTTGACTGGAAAGACCCTTGGTTTACCGTCTCGGCCATTGGCCGCGAAGGCACCTGGCCGATCATGCTGAAGATCCAGCAGTTCTTCGATGATCAGAAACACGCTGCCCTTGAGGCCGCCGAAGATCTCGCCGAGCGCGCCAAAATGGGCGTTTGACCCGGAGCTTCGGCTTCGCATGAGCAATAAAAAAACCGGCCTAGGCCGGTTTTTTCATGGGGTACAGCAACCGTAATCAGGCGGCTTTCAGCGCCTTGATGTGGGCGGTCAGGCGGCTCTTGTGACGGGCGGCCTTGTTGCGGTGGATCAGGCCACGCGCGGAGTAACGGTCCAGAACCGGCACGGCTTCGACGAAAGCGGCTTCGGCGGCGGCGACATCCTTGGTTTCCAAGGCCTTGACGACCTTCTTGACCAGGGTGCGTAGCATCGAGCGGTGGCTGGTGTTGCGCGCGTTGCGGACCACGGTTTGCTTGGCGCGTTTCTTGGCGGATTTGATATTGGCCACAGCGGGCTCCTGAAAATCGGTGAATTGGGGGTGTCAAAGATTGAAAAGTATGGCAGAAAATCCCTGTTGCGTCAATAATGACCGTAGGTACAGCGTTCAGGATTCGGTGAAAACAGTGGCGAAACCCGGTTTATTGCGTTCCACCGCCGTTTTCGGGGGGATGACCTTCCTGTCGCGTCTGGCCGGATTCGCCCGGGACCTGTTGCAGGCCACCCTGTTCGGGACCGGACCGGCCGTGAGCGCCTTTGTGGTGGCCTACCGGATTCCCAATTATCTGCGCCGTATTTTCGCGGAAGGTTCGTTTTCCTCGGCGTTCGTGCCGGTACTCTCGGAATTGCGGGAAAAGGGGGATGAAGCGCAGATCCGTGACTTCCTGAACCATATCGCGGGAGCGCTGCTGGCCGTGGTGCTGGTGGTTACCGGTCTCGGCATTGCGCTGGCGCCTTGGATTGCCCAGATTTTTCTGGCTTTCGCCGACCAGGATTCCGGGCAGGTGGCCTTGACCGCTTCCATGCTTCGCATCACATTTCCCTATCTGACCTTCATTTCGATGACGGCACTGGCCGGCGCGGTGATGAACAGTTTCCGGCATTTCGGTCTGCCGGCATTCATTCCGGTTCTGCATAATCTGGCCATCATTTTCGCCATGCTGGTGCTGGCCCCCTTGTTCAGCATTCCGGCCTATGCACTGGCCTGGGGCGTTCTGTTGGCGGGCATTCTCCAGTTCTGCGTGATGTGGCCGGCATTGGCGCGGTTTGGCGTAAAGCCGGCATTCCGTCTGGATTTCAAACATCCGGGCGTACAGCGGGTATTCAAACTGATGCTGCCGACCATCTTTTCGTCCTCGGTGGCACAGCTCAATCTGCTGGTCGGCACGGTATTCGCCTCGGCGCTGGTCGTCAATGCGCAGAGCTGGTTGTACTATTCCGACCGGCTGACCGAATTCCCGCTGGGCCTGTTCGGTGTCGCGATCGGTACCGTCATTCTTCCGCATCTGTCCCGGCAGCATGCTGCCGAGAACCGCGAGGGCTATAACCGCGCCCTGGACTGGGGATTGAAAATGGTGTGCCTGATCGGGATTCCGGCCGCTGTTGGCCTGGTGGCTTTGGCTGAACCCTTGTGCGCCACCTTGTTCCAGCACGGCAAATTCACCGCTGAAGATACCCATATGGTGTCCCTGGCGGTATCTGCCATGAGCATCGGGATTCCAGCCTTCATGCTGTCCAAGGTGCTGCTTCCGGCCTTCTATTCGCGCCATGACACCAAAACCCCGATGCGGGTGGCGGTGTGGACGGTGCTCGTCAACGTGGTTCTGATTGCGTCCTTCGTGTCACTGATGCGCTGGGCCGAATTGCCTTATGCCCATACCGGTATCGCTTTGGCGACGGCCATGGCTGGAATATTCAATGCCGCCGCTCTGGCCTGGTTATTGCATCGGGAAGGCGTCTACCGTCCGGAAGCCGGTTGGCTGGTCTGGCTGTTACGGATTGTCGTGGCTACCGCAGCCATGTGGGCGGTGGTTTGGGCGGTGCGCTTCCAAGTCGGCGACTGGGGCCAGCTGTCCGGTCTTTACCGGGTGCTCTGGCTTGTGGTTGCGGTGGCAGCTGGCGCTGCCGCCTATTTGGCGATGCAATTGATTTTCGGCCTTCGTCTGCGCCATTTGCGTGAAGTCTGAGGCCGGAAACAGCTATAATTCAAAGGCTATGACAGTATTATTCCGGGATTTCACAGGACCACGGATCAGTCCGCGCGGAAGCGTGGTCTGTATCGGCGCGTTCGATGGACTGCATCTCGGGCATAGGCACCTGCTGGCCGAAGCACGGCGATTTGCCGATGCCGGCAATCTGGACCTAGTGGTCGTCAGTTTCGAACCGTTGCCGCGTGAATTCTTCGGACGCGCCAATCCGCCGCCGCGGCTGATCCGGGCACGACAGAAATTCCGCGCACTGCGCGATGCCGGTGCCGATGCCGTCGGTCTGCTCCGCTTCAACCAGGCCCTGGCCGACACATCCGCCGAAGCGTTCATTACCGAGCTTCTGGTGCGGCGTCTGAATGCACGCCGCGTACTGGTCGGCCCGGATTTCTTCTTCGGCAAAAGCCGACGGGGAAATCTGGATATGCTCCGGGATCTTGGCGCGGTACACGGCTTCGAGGCACAGGGCGTGCAGCCGCAGATTCAACAGGACGAGCGGATTTCCAGTTCGCTGATTCGTGCCGATCTGCAGGCCGGGCGTCTCACGGAAGCGGCACAGAAGCTTGGCCATCCGTATGTCATCGAGGGCCGTGTCGTGCGCGGCAAACAGCTTGGCCGCACGCTCGGCTATCCGACCGCCAATATCCGACTGCAGGGCCGCAAGCCGGCGCTGATGGGTATCTATGCGACCTGGATACACGGCATTGGCAATGGGCCGATTGCCGGTGTTTCCAGTTTGGGTACCCGGCCGACCGTCAATGGCCGTGAGCCGCTGCTTGAAGCGCATTTGTTCGATTTCGACGGCGACCTGTACGGAAAACATCTGCAAGTGGAGTTCGTGCGCAAACTGCGTGACGAAGAAAAATTCGATGATCTGGCTGCCTTGGTGCAGCAGATGGATAGGGACGCCGCACAGGCACGCGAAGTTCTGGCGTGCCGGACTTTAGGAGAATGTGCGTGAGCACGCAGGAAAACAGCAAAGATTACAAACACACCATCAGCCTTCCGGAGACCGCTTTTGCGATGCGCGGCGATCTGCCGAAGCGCGAACCGGCCATGCTGGCGCAATGGCAGCAGCAGGACTTGTATGCGGTGATACGCGCGCGCAACGCCGGAAAGCCGGTGTTTGTGCTGCATGACGGTCCCCCTTATGCCAATGGCAACATTCATATCGGCCATGCCGTCAACAAAGTGCTGAAGGATGTCGTCGTCAAGTCCAAGCTGATGGCCGGCTTTGATGCGCCGTATGTGCCGGGCTGGGATTGCCACGGCCTGCCCATCGAACTGGCCGTCGAGAAGAAACACGGAAAAGTCGGCGTCAAGCTCGATGCCCGCGAGTTCCGGCAGAAGTGCCGTGAATACGCTGCCGAGCAGATTGCCGGCCAATCCAAGGACTTCCAAAGGCTCGGCGTTCTGGGGGACTGGAAAAACCCTTACCGTACGATGGACTTTGCGTTTGAAGCGGAGATGTTGCGTAGTCTGGCGAAAATCACCGAGCGCGGCCATCTGGCGCGCGGCGTGAAGCCGGTGCATTGGTGCTTCGACTGCGGCTCGGCCTTGGCCGAAGCCGAAATCGAGTATGCCGATAAAACCTCACCGGCGGTGGATGTGGCTTATGCCGCGTTGGATCCGATGGCGGTGGCCAAGGCTTTCGGCATTGAATCCGACGAGGCCATCGCGGTGCCAATCTGGACCACGACGCCCTGGACCCTGCCGGCAAGCATGGCGGTCACACTCGGTCCGGAAGTCGATTATGTCTTGGTGCGCGGTCCGAATGGCCTGCTGGTGCTTGCCGAAGCCTTGGCGGAATCCGCGCTTGCACGTTATGGCGTTGCCACCATCGATATCCTTGGCCGTGCGCAGGGTACGGCGCTCGAACATCAGCAGCTCCAGCATCCGTTTTATGCGCGCATCGTGCCGATCATCCTCGGCGAGCATGTCACCACCGATGCCGGTACCGGCGCCGTGCATACCGCTCCCGGCCACGGCCAGGAAGACTTCGCGGTCGGCCAGAAGTACGGCATCGAAACGGTCAATCCGGTCGATGGCAAAGGTGTTTACCTGCCAAACACCGAAATTTTCGCCGGCCAGCATATCTGGAAGGCGAATGAAAGCATCGTCGAGCTGCTGCGCGAGCGCAGTGTGCTGTTGGCGTTCTCCAAACTCACTCACAGCTATCCGCATTGCTGGCGCCATAAAACCCCGGTGGCCTTCCGCGCCACACCGCAATGGTTCATTTCCATGCAGCAGGCTGGACTGCGCGATGATGCCCTGAACGCCATCGATGGTGTGCGCTGGATTCCCGACTGGGGCCAGGCACGCATCAAGGGCATGATCGATGGCCGTCCGGATTGGTGCATTTCGCGCCAACGTACCTGGGGGGTGCCGATCGCACTGTTCATCGACAGAATAAGCGGCGAACCACATCCGGATTCCGTGGCACTGATGCGGAAAGTTGCTGATCTGGTCGCTGCATCCGGCATTGATGCTTGGTTTGATTTGTCTCCCGAATCTTTGCTGGGTGCCGATGCCGAAAATTACGACAAAATCACCGATATCCTCGATGTCTGGTTCGATTCCGGTGTGACCCATCAGGCGGTGCTGGCGGCACGTCCTGAAGACGGCCTGTCGAAACCGGCGGATCTGTATCTGGAGGGTTCAGACCAGCACCGCGGCTGGTTCCAGAGTTCGCTACTGACCGGCGTAGCC
>JBEAYK010000080.1:0-5491 GCA_041159305.1 Pseudomonadota bacterium | reverse complement strand
GCCGCAGCCGTGGTCGAGTCGGTCAAGGCCGCATCCGACGTCTACAGTCCCGTCACCGGCACGGTTACCGCCGTGAACGAGGCTTTGTCCGATAAGCCGGAAACCATCAATGAAGACGCCTATGGCGAAGGCTGGATGTTTACCGTGCGGATTGACGATGCCGAGCAGCTTAACGAGCTTCTGTCGCCGGACGAATACGCGGCCCTGATCGAAGAAGAAAGTCACTGACTGATATTCCGGAAAGGGCCGTCGGCGGTGCCGGCGGCCCTTTTTTTGTTCTTCGGATTTCGTCACCGTTGCTTGCCAACGGTTCCGTCAACACCGTTTCGATCCGATGCGGGCGGCGTTGCAAGGGTTTGAAATACCCCTGAAAACTTGCGCACTTTTGCCCTTTTCAGCGTTTTTTAAAAGTTGCCCGGCGGGTTTTTCTTAAAGTAATTTATCAGGTTGTGGGCCCGTCCCCGAGATGCCGAAACCGCATTGATGACGATTTCTGTTGCAGCGAAATAAAATCAACATGCGCTGTAAGCCTTTATTTACAAGGCCTGCAGGCTTCATGCAAAATAAAATTGTTTGATGCGGCTTTTTCACCGGTGTTCTGGCGACGAAGCCGCCGCCGAGTGCGCCGGGGTGGCCGGGAATTTTTTTCGCAAAAGGTGTTGACATTGCAAAATCACTTGATTAGCTTTCATTCTAGATACACCGCATATCGAGCCAAGTGATCAAGACTTTCTCTACAATTCAAGCAGACGCAAACGATTGTTCGTCGGCAATTGAGAAATTCCTGTCCTCCGCGAAACCCGTCTCGAAACGGGCAGTGTCGCACCAGAATTCATACGCCCGGTTCCGGAAGGTTCCGGGTGTTTTCATTTCAGCCACGGATTCCGTGGCGAAATATCTGTCCAGCCGGGTCCGCCCGGCCGGCAGTTTGCCGGGCGATTTGCCCGGTGTACGTTTCACTGGGCATTACGCTTCATTCCATTGTTCCAAAGCCAACTGACGAGGAGTTGACCATGGCTACCAAGAAAGCTGCAAAGAAACCGGCCGCTAAAAAAGCCGCCGCCAAGAAAGTCGTAAAGAAAGCCGCTGCCAAGAAAGCAGTGAAAAAGACTGTAAAGAAAGCCGCTGCCAAGAAAGTTGTTAAAAAGGCCGCGAAAAAAGCCGTCAAGAAAACCGTGAAAAAAGCGGCTGCCAAGAAAGTCGTCAAAAAAGCCGCCAAAAAAGCAGTGAAAAAAGCCGCCAAAAAGCCGGCAGCCAAAAAGCTGCTAAGAAAGCCGCCAAGAAACCGGCCGCCAAAAAAGCTGCTAAAAAGCCTGCTGCTAAAAAAAAAGTAGTTAAAAAGAAAGCTGCCGCTCCGGCCGCTCCGGCCGCCCCGGCAGCGCCTGCGATGTAATTAGCTGTACCGATTACCGTAACATCCCCCTCTTGATACTGCCCAGGTCAAGAGGGGGCTTTTAATAGGACGCCGATGGCGTCTTTTTTCATGCCTCAGTCTTGGGTGGCGGGGCCGGAATCATCCAGCTCAAGCCAGTTACGGCCCGGTATCGACAGGGCCCGGTCAATCCATGCCGGCAGAAGTGCCGATGGGGCAGCGCTCTCGCTGTTCCAGAGAACGACGATGCCGACATCCTCCTCAGGCAGAAAGGCGATCAGCCCGCGGTAGCCCCGAACTGCACCGCCGTGAAATATCAGCTTCCTGCCTTGATAGGTGAACACGCGCCAGCCCAGAGCATACTCGGCGCGGCTGAGGCGCTCGCTGCGCCAGCCTGAGGAACGTAACTCGCCGGGGGTATTGACCAGGGGGGTATGGGTCTTGCGCAACAGTTCGGGCGAAAGAACATCCGGGTAGTGCCCGAGCTGTGCATTCAACCAGATGGCCATATCGGTAATGCTGGCGTTGACACCGGCAGCAGGCGGGACATGGTAGTAATTTTCGTTCGGTGTTCCGGAAACCCAACCCTTGCCGCCGTAGCTGTGTGGGCGCGCCCAATTACCGGAAGCCATCAGGGAATCCCGGCCATAGGTGGCGGATTTCATGCCGAGCGGAATGAATATCTTCTCTTCGACCTGATGGGTATAGAAGTCGCCGGTGACGGCAAAAACCATGTCTCCGATCAGGCTATAAGCGATGTTCTGGTAGCCGTAGCACTCGCCGGGCGTGCAGGACAAAGGGGCGTCGGAAAGCCGTTCAGCCAGCAGCGGGTAGGGTACGCTGCTTTCCAGGTCGCGATCGTAAGTGTTCTTGGCCAAACCGACCTGATGGCTGAGGATGTCGCTCACGGTCAATTTCTGTGACGCAGAGTAGTCCCGGAGCTTGAATGCCGGCAGCTGCTTGGAGATCGGAGTGTCCCAACCGAGTGCCTGTTCTTCCACCAGAATGCCGGTCAGGGTTGCAGCGAATCCTTTCGAAAGCGAGGCCAGGCGGAAAATCGTATCGCTTCGGACCGTCTGGCCGGTCCGGATATCGGTGACGCCATAACCGCGGGCGGAGAGGACACGGCCGTCCTGAACCAGTGCCATGGCCATGCCCGGAAACTTCTTCTTCTGCATGAAAGCCTCGGCCAAACGCTCCATTTCACGGGCATCACCCTGCAGGTTGCGAACCCGGTTCGGATTGGCGCGAATGACGGAAGCGGCTTGGCTGTTGTTGCCGGTCGGAACGGGCTTGCTATTCTGGCTGACGGCCGTTGATAACCCGGCGGTTGCCAACAGGACGGTAACGGCGGCGAAGATTTTCGGGAATCGGCTGGATTTCGGCATCTTCGCGGGTCGTTGACGGGATGAAGCTAGTTTATCCTGAGCCGGCTGGGGACTCAATGAACGGCGAATAAAATACGCCCGCAAGGTACAATAGGCGCATGTCCAATACCACGAGTCTCGCCGAACAGCTGCTGATTGCCATGCCCAGCATGGAGGATGGTTATTTCGCGCGTTCGGTGTCCTTGATTTGCCAGCATGACACCCAGGGTGCGATGGGTCTGGTTTTGAACCAGGATTCCGAATTCACGCTGGGATCATTGTTCGATCAGCTCGGAATGCCTTGCCAGAACCCGCACCTGCGTGCCGTCAATGTTCTCTCCGGTGGTCCGGTCAGTCCGGAACGCGGATTTATCCTGCACAGCGACGGTCGAAGTTGGGATTCCAGCCTGCATTTGGGCAATGGATTGACCGTTTCTACCTCCCGCGACATCCTTACGGCGTTGGCGGCTGGCGAGGGTCCGGATCGGTTTCTGGTCCTGCTGGGTTATTCCGGGTGGTCGGCCGGGCAACTTGAAGACGAGTTGGCTGAAAACGCCTGGCTGAATGCGCCGGCTTCCGAAAAGATCATTTTCGATGCGCCGATCACGGAGCGTTGGCAGGCGGCCGCGCAGCAAATCGGGGTCAATCTGTCGCTGATGTCCAGCCGTGCGGGGCATGCCTGATGGACTGGCAACAAAACGGAGTACTGACGGTTCTGGCTTTCGATGTCGGCGCACGCCGCACCGGAGTTGCCGTGGGCAACAGTCTGTCGGGAACCGCGCGACCGGTTGGTATTCTGGATGTGTTCGACAGTGGTCCGGATTGGCCGTCCGTGGATGCTTGGATGCGTGAGTGGATGCCGAATGGACTGGTGGTCGGCAATCCGTTGACACAGGATGGTGAAAGCCAGCCAGCACGTGACAGAGCGCTTCAGTTTGCTCGCGACTTGCAGAACCGTTACGGAAAGCCGGTCAGCTTTATGGATGAACGCAATACCTCGATCGAGGCCGCGCAGCGATTTGCCGAAAGCCGTGCCCGCGGCGAAAGTAAGCGTCACCAGGCCGACCAACTCGATGCCTGGGCGGCCGTCATCATTCTGGAACGCTGGTTCCAACAACCCCATAACCGAACCGATTTGGACGTTTCCGCATGACTCTCAGGCATCTTCTTTCCATTACCGATCTTGATCCTGCGCAATTGCGCGCATTGCTCGACCGGGCGCAGGATCTGCGTCCCCGGGCTCTCGGCGGAAGCACATTGCGCGATACGCTGCAGGGCAAGACGGTCTGCCCGTTGTTTTTTGAAGCCTCGACCCGAACCCGGAGCTCATTCATGCTGGCGGCAACCCGCCTGGGTGCCGATGTGTTGCCCTTCGATGTCGCCAATTCCAGTGGCAAAAAAGGTGAAACCGCCATCGATACCATGCGAACGCTTGAAGCCATGGGTGTCGATTGTTTTGTCGTCCGCACCGCCATCGACGGCGAGCTGAGCGCGTTGCGTGCCGCCGCAAAACCGGAAACCCACTTCATCAACGCCGGCGATGGCCGCAGCAACCACCCGACGCAGGGGCTGCTCGACATGCTGACCGTTCGCCAGCATAAAGGCACTGATTTTTCACGTTTGAAAGTGGTCATTGCCGGCGACATCCTGCACTCGCGGGTCGCGCGATCCGGCCTGCAGGCTCTGAAAATGCTGGGTTGCGGCGAAATCCGCGTTTGCGGGCCCGACAGTCTGATGCCGAGTGACGGTACGTTGGACGGTTGCAAGCGTCTGTCCCGCTTCGATGACGCCGTAGCCGGTGCCGATGTGGTCATGATGCTGCGCCTGCAACGCGAGCGCATGGAGCAGGGTTTGGTCGGTTCGTCCGAAAGCTATTTCAACGATTATGGCCTCGATTCACGGCGGCTGGCACTTGCCGCCCCTGATGCCATCGTCATGCATCCGGGCCCCATGAACCGCGGTGTTGAAATCGCCGATGATGTTGCCGATGGCAAGCAATCGGTCATCTTCGGCCAAGTCAGCAATGGCGTTGCCGTGCGTATGGCAGTGTTGCAGGCGGTCTTCGCCGCATGATTGCATTCCGTAATTTCGCGCTTAGGCGCGGCGAGCGCTTGTTGCTCTCCAATATCGATCTGACTCTGCATGCCGGGACCCGTGTCGGTGTGGTCGGCCGCAACGGCTGTGGCAAGACTAGCCTGTTCGCGGCGGTGCTTGGCGAAGTGGATGCCGACAAAGGCGATATCGACATGCCGACCCGGCTGCGTATCGCCAGTGTTGCCCAGGAAACCCCCTCCTTGCCGGATTCAGCACTGGATTTCGTGCTCAGCGGCGATCAGGATGTGTTTGATGTCATCCGTGCCGAAGCCGCCGCCATGGATGCCGAAGATTACGATGCCGTCGCCGAAGCGCACCAGAAGCTGGATGAGCTGAACGGTTATGACGCGCCGGCACGGGCCGGCAAGCTCCTGCACGGGCTGGGCTTCGGGGCCGAGAGCCATCTGCGCCCGGTTTCTGACTTCTCCGGCGGTTGGCGCGTACGCCTGAATCTTGCGCGGGCACTGATGAAGCCTTCGGATTTGCTGCTGCTCGATGAGCCAACCAACCACCTCGATCTTGATGCCGTGCTCTGGCTCGAGCAGTGGCTGTTGCGGTATCCAGGCACCATCATGCTGATTTCGCATGACCGCGAATTCCTCGACGGCGTCTGTACGCATACGCTGCATCTGAACGAAGGCAAGGCCAAGCTCTATAC
>JBEAYK010000079.1:0-5501 GCA_041159305.1 Pseudomonadota bacterium | reverse complement strand
AACTGAAACCGCGTTCGGCCACATCCAGCTGCGGCGAGGACACGCCCAGATCGAACAGCACGCCATCCAGGCCGCGCTGCGCTTCCGGCCAGCCGGCCATCTCGGCGAACGAACCGTGGTACAGGGCAACGCGGGCATCGCCGGCGAAATGTTCGCGGGCATGCGCAATCGCTTCCGGATCCTTGTCCATCAGCAGCAGGCGACCATCGGGACCGAGCGCTTCAAGCAAGCCGCGGGCATGGCCGCCACGGCCGAAGGTGCCGTCAAGGTAGCGTCCATCGGATTTTACGTGCAGGCCGTCCATAACCTCTTTCCACATCACGGGAAGGTGGCGGGGAGTCTGCATCGGCACAGAGGTCCCGTTCGCCATGACTTAAATCCTCAGATCCAGCATGGCGTCGCTGATGTCATCCTCGACGATGGTGTGGCGGATCTGCGCCAGGTGGGCCTGTTCGCTCCAGAGTTCGAGTTTGCTGCCCATACCGAGCAGCACGGCGCGCTTTTCAATGCCGGCGGCGTTGCGGTGACTGCCGGGCAGCAACACACGGCCGCTGTTGTCGGGCTCGAGCACGGTGGCGGCGCCGACCAGCTTGAGTTGCAGATTGCGATGGACTTTCTTGGCATTGGGCAGCGCGTTGACCTGGTCACGCACGCTTTGCCAGACCGATTCGGGATACAACCACAGGCAGCCGGCTTCGTAGGGGTTGTAGGTCAGCACCAGGCGGTTGCCACAGGCGCCCGCAACCAGATCACGGAAGGCCGTCGGGATGGCCAAACGCCCCTTGTCGTCGATGCTGATGGCGGTTTCACCTTGAAACATATCCACAAATTCCCACTAAATTCCAGAATTTCCCTCGTTCTCCCACATTAGTATTGCAAAAAGGCAAAGTCAAGCACTTTTCATGAAAATTTCACAAGCCGAATCAAGGGCTTGCGCTAACTTAAGAATTCGCTTTAAGAAACGAATAATGTGCATTGTTTATGTTGAAATTTAATAAATCACGCTCTCGACCGGTTTTTTTCCACGGACTTATCCACAGGCACATCCCCTGCCCGATTACCATCACGTGTAAACCCACCCTGCGCAAAAAAACGGCTTTTTCTGCGGGTGACTTCCGGCAGATGCGTGTTGGGTGAAATCTGCGACACTGAATGCACCTGACCGGAGAATCAAAAATGGAGCGTTTCGGACGCAGCTGGGATTTATTGAAAGCCTGTTTCGCGGTGTTGCGCGATGACAAAGAACTGATGCTTTTCCCGGTACTCTCGGGCTTTTCGGCATTGCTGGTTCTGGCCACCTTCGCCCTGCCGCTGTTTTTCACGCAGGCGTTTTCGCACGGCTTCGGTCTGTTCGGCATGCTGGTCGCGTTCGCGTTTTATTTCAGCCAATACCTGGTGATTTTCTACTTCAATGCCGCACTGGTCGGCGCTGCGCTCAAGCGCCTGGAAGGCGGTGATCCGACCTTCTCCGATGGCATCGCCATCGCCAACGAAAACATCAGCGCCATCCTCGGCTACGCCGCCATCGCCGCGACCGTCGGCATGCTCCTGCGCGGCGGTCGCCGCCGGCGCGGACTGGAAGCGCTGGTGCGTTCATTGGCCGGCATGGCCTGGACGCTCGGTACGTTTCTGGTGGTTCCGGTGCTGGTCACCCGCAAAATCGGTCCGATCGATGCCATCACCGAAAGCGCACGCCTGCTGAAGAAAACCTGGGGCGAGAATCTGATCGGCAGCGCCGGCATCTGGCTCGGTTTCGGCATCGCGACATTCCTGTATATCGTGCTGTCGGTCGCGCTGATCATCCTAGCCGCAAAAGCCGGCACGGCATTGGCCATCGGACTCGCCGCCGTGTTGCTGCTCGGTCTGTTGCTGATCGGTGTGGTGAAAAGCGCCATCAAGGCGATCTACACCGCCGTGCTGTACCGCTACGCCGCTGAAGGCGCGGCGCCGGAAGGATTTGATGCCCAGCAACTGAGTCTGGCATTCGGGGCGCGCTGAGGGCTTCATCGGAAAAGGGGCGGAGCTGGCCGATAAGCCGGGTTCTGTCGTGGACAACCATTCCTCTAGGCCCTGCGTCACCGCAGGGCTCAAGCAGCACACCCGGGTGCGGATCGAGCCGATCCATAGCACCCCTATTTGGCCTTGCTCCGAGTGGGGTTTACCGTGCCCTGCGGCGTTAGCCCCGCAGGCGGTGGGCTCTTACCCCGCCATTTCACCCTTACCACGCACCTTGCGGCCGTTCGGCGGTTTGTTTTCTGTTGCACTGGCCGTCGGCTTGCGCCGCCCAGGCGTTACCTGGCACTCTGCTCTGTGGAGCCCGGACTTTCCTCGGCGCTTGCGCGACGCGGTTGTCTGGCCAACTCCGCCGTGCGTATTGTCGCACAGTCCGGCTGAACGTTTGCAATTGCGGCCGGCAGAGCCATAATGGACTCCTGCCTACTACCAAGGAATGTCCATGCACCGTTTCGTCACCCTGCTCAGCTCCGGCCTGCTGCTGGCCTCCGGATTCGCCGCCGCGCAAGAAGTCGCTCCCGCAGCGCCTACAACCGCACCGGGCGCCGAGGCACCGGCACCGCTCGACCGCAGTACCCTGAAATACTCCAACAAATGGCGTATCGCTTTTGACAATCGCGCTAAAGCCGATGGCACTCTGGCGTTCCAATTGGTCATGCAAGACAAGGATGCCGAGCCGCTCGTGGTGAGCGTGCCGATCAGCAAAGGCACCGGCGAGAACAACGCCGCTGATGCCGTCAAGAAGGCGCTGCGCAGCGCGTTTCCGAAAGACTTCAAGGTGGAAGGCGATGACGGCGAAGATGTGCTGGTCAAGCTCAATTTCATCGAAGGCCGCAGCAGCTTGATGCTGCTTGAAAATAATGTCGAAGGCCTGAAAGTCAAAATCAAGAAAGAGTAATCACTCGCCACCATACAGGGCCTTGCGTGGCGCGCCGCTGAGTTCGGCCGCCAACTTGGCCGCCTGCGAGGGTTTCATCGCTTCGCTGAGCTTTGCATACAGACGCCGTCCTTCCCGAAGGGCGGCGCTTTCGTCTTCCAAGGCGCCGGAAACGATGATGACGAATTCGCCCTTGCGTTGATTGGCATCGGCGGCAACGCGATCAGCAATGCTGGCCAGCGTGCCATCGAGCACGGTTTCGAACAGCTTGGTGATTTCACGCGCCAATACCGCTTCGCGCGCATCGCCGAAAGCCGCGCGCATATCGGCCAGACATTCCTCGATGCGGTGCGCGCTTTCGTAAAAAACCAGCGTGCGTGTTTCGCCGGCCAAAGCATTCAAGCGCTCGCGCCGTGCCGTGGCTTTGTGCGGCGGAAATCCTTCGAAGCAAAAACGGTCGGAGGCCAAGCCGGCCACCGACAGCGCGGCAATGGCGGCACATGGCCCGGGAATCGGCGACACGGTGATTCCGGCAGCACGCAACTCGCGCACCAGGCGGTAACCCGGATCGGAAATCAAGGGCGTGCCGGCATCGCTGACCAGCGCTAACGACTTGCCGGATTGCAATTGCGCCAACACCTGCGCCACCCGCTCCGACTCGTTGTGCTCATGCAGGGCCAGCAAGGGCCGATCCAGGCCGAGTGCGTTCAGCATCTGGCGGGTATGCCGGGTGTCCTCGGCACAGATCAGGTCAGCGCCGGCCAGCACGTCACGGGCGCGCGCACTCAAGTCGCCCAGATTGCCGATTGGCGTGGCGACCACATACAAAGCGCCCTTTTTCAGCTCGAACATTGCTAAAATCCAGTCTGGAACTGCCTCCATCATAACGTTTCGCTGAAGGGAATTGGATTATGCGTGCATTGACCGCCGCCGCCGTGTTGTGTGTGTTGACCGCCTGCAGTACCGGTCCGACACGGGCCCCGGTGAGTGACACTCCAAAAGCACAGACCCCGGCCGATGCGCTGGCGCAAGCGCGTGCAAAAAACCAGCATTGGCTGGACCCTGCTTTGATCAATGCCTTCCCGGAATCCGGCGCCGCCGACTACCGGCCACCATCGAAACTGGCCGTACTTCTGCCGCAGTCCGGCAACCTCACGGTGGCCGGCAATGCCATCCGCGATGGCCTGCTCTCGGCCTACTATGCCGAAACCCGCAGCAAGCCGGGCATCCGTTTTTATGATACGCAAGGCAACGCCGCAGGCGCCAAGGCAGCGTATGATCGCGCGGTGAAAGAGGGCGCGCAGATGATCATCGGGCCGATCAGCAAAGACGAAGTGGCGGCCATCCACGACGCTACCGGAAACATTCCGGTGTTGGCCCTGAACCGAATCGAAACACCGAACAATCGGCATGTGCTGAACTTCTCGCTGAATCCCGAACGTGAAGGCGAACTCATCGCCGAACGTCTGCTCGGCAAGGGTCTGTTGCAAACGGCCGTGTTCAGTCAGGGCAGTGACAGCAACAGCCGCATGCTGGCGGCGTTCGAAAAACGCTACCAATCCGGCGGCGGCAGTGTGCTGCTGAAAGCCCCGGCACCGGTATTCGGCAAAGATGCCGCAGGTGCCGCGGTCAATCCGGTGCTTCCAGAAGCCACCGCACAGGCCAAAGCAGTTCTGCTATTGATGAACGCCGATGCCGCCAAACCGACCCGTGCCGCACTCGCGCTGAATGGCGCCAGCGGCATTCCGGTGTTCGCCGGCACCGACATCACCGAGAGCAGCGATGCCAAAACCAATACACAACTCGATGGCATCGAGTTCCTACAAATGCCGTGGCTGGTCAACCGCGGCAACAGTTTGAACATCAGCGCCGCACAGTTGCTGAAACTGCCAAGCGCGCGTGGCCCCGGCGCGAAACTCAATGCCTTCGGCGCCGATGCCTGGTTGATCGCCACACGTCTACCGGTGTGGCTGGCCAGCCCGAACAGCGAAATCGCGGGCGCTACCGGCAGCCTGCATCTGGAACCGGACGGCCGCATCGAGCGCACGCTGCCGTGGTCGGTATTCCGTGCCGGCGTGCCGCAAGCCCTTAATGGCCCCTAGGCTCAGCCCGCTGCAGCAGCAAGGCCAGTTGGCGGAAGATGCCGCGCTGGCCTTTCTGGAACAACACGGGCTGCGGGCACTGGCGCGCAATGCCCGTTACAACGTCGGTGAACTGGACCTGATTCTGCTGCACGGCGACACCGTGATATTCGCGGAAGTGCGGCAACGGAAATCCGATGCCTTCGGTGGCGCCGCGCAATCCATCGACCGCCGCAAGATGCGCAAGTGCGCCTTGGTCGCGCAATGCTGGCTGAAGCAGCATCCGCAATACGCCCACGCGCCCTGCCGTTTCGATGCCGTGCTGCTGACCGGCCGCGACAATGCCTGGAAGAACGAATGGCTGCAGGCCGCCTTCGCGTTCGAGGACGTATTCTGATGGACCGTGGCATCATCTCTGCGTTCGAAAAGGCGCTCGGCTATGAGGCCGTGCTGACCGCTGCTGCCGACTGTCTGGCCTACGGCTATGACAACTCGAGTTATCGGGCCAATCCGGCCATGGTGCTGCTGCC
>JBEAYK010000078.1:0-5529 GCA_041159305.1 Pseudomonadota bacterium | reverse complement strand
CCAAGGCATCCGTTCTCGGCAACCGGCTGTTCATTCCGGCTTTGTTGATACCGGCCGTCACCATGCTGGGCGTTTTTGGATTGAAGCATGTGCATTGGGGAGACTGGACACTGATCAGCACGGAACAGACCACCATCGTCTGTCTGGCCATCGCCTGTGCGGCCGGATTCATTGCCGCACTGATAATCACCGGCGAGCGTCTACCCAATGCCATACATGCCTCACGCGGCATTCTTGACAGCATCGGTTGGGCTGTATTGCTTCCACTGTTGCTGGCCATGCTCGGTGGTTTGTTCAATAAGGCCGGTATCGGTGATCTGGTCGCAGCAGTGCTGACCACCGCCCTGCCCCTGCATCAGGTCTGGGTTGCGGTATTGGCTTATGGTTTGGGCATGGTCTTGTTCACGATGGTCATGGGCAACGCCTTTGCCGCATTTCCGGTGATGACCCTCGGCATCGGTCTGCCGATTTTAGTCCATCAACACGGCGCGGACCCCGCGCCTTTGGCCGCCATCGGCATGCTTACCGGTTACTGCGGCACCCTGCTAACCCCGATGGCCGCTAATTTCAACATTGTTCCAGTGGCACTACTGGAGTTGAAAGACCAGAATGCCGTCATCCGCATGCAGGTGATGACGGCGCTGCCGCTGATCGTCTGCAATCTGTTGCTTCTTTACTGGCTGGCACTGCCATGAAAATCCTGATAACCGGTTTCGATGCTTTTGGTGGTGAGGCAATCAACCCCTCTTGGCTGTCGGTAAGCCGTGTCTGCAAAGAAGCTGGCGATGAGCTGACATTGATCGGGGCCTGCCTGCCCACTGAATTCAGCGGCTCGCTGAGGATGTTGCAGCAGTTGGTCGAAAGCCATCGGCCGGATCTGGTCATCGCGGTCGGACAGGCAGGTGGCCGCAGCAGCATCAGTCTTGAGCGCGTCGCCATCAATATCGATGATGCCCGCATTCCCGACAATGCGGGTTGGCAGCCGATTGATGAACCCATCCACCCGGCCGGTGAGGCCGCGTATTTCAGCAGTTTGCCGATCAAAGCCATCGTGCAGGCCCTACGCACTGCCGGTATTCCCGCAGAAGTTTCCAACACGGCGGGAACCTATGTCTGCAACCATGTGTTTTATGGACTGATGCATTTGTGCCGGCATCTGCCGGGCATGCGGGCCGGCTTCGTGCACATTCCTTACCTGCCTGAGCAAGCGGCAAAGCAACCGGGCGCACCCAGCATGGCCCTGGATGATATGGTTCGGGCGTTGCAGATTATCCTACGGATCAGTTTGGATTCCGGGACCGACCTGCGGCTCAATGCCGGAACCGAGTGCTAGGACTTTAGGCAAAAAAATGACCCTGCCGGGTCATTTTTTCGGCCTGTCCGAAGTCGGTCAGTCTTTGCTTGCGGCTTTCTTGGCTGGCGCCTTTTTGGCCGGAGCGGCTTTCTTGGCCGGCTCTTTTTTCACAGCAACCTGAACCGCTGCTTTTTTGGCGGTATTGGTACGGGCGTTGCCGTAGCTGGAAATATTACGTTTGCCTTTTGCGGTCTTACGGTCGCCTTTGCCCATGGTGCAGATTCCTTCAAGTGATATTGTGACAAGGCCTCTAGATTACCACTCCGGAGCCCATGAACCAAGCATTTAGTGCTGATGGCCGCAACGGGCATCATGCACGTGGCCATGGGTCAGCCTCAGGTTGACCACATGTGCAATGGCAATCAAGGTACCGCCGGCCGTCATGACAATGGCATGCCGCAGGAGATTGTGATGGATTTCGGGCCAAAGGATACCGAGCCAGACCAGAAGCAGTCCCGGTACCAGGAACGCCAAAGCTCGGTACACGCGATGCCGTTTGTAACCAATCCAAAGGCTAAAACCGCCAAGTAAGGTGGCGAAACACACGAAAGCCCACTCAAACCCGCTCCACGCCAAGGCACTCAAGCCCATTGCCGGCAAAACGGCGATCAGCACGGGCAACAATGCGCAGTGAACCGCGCACAGGATCGATGCCGTGCTGCCGAATTTATCCAGTAAAAGCCGGAACCGCATAATTTAGCCTTGCCAAACTCAATTGTGATAGTGTAACATTATTTTCAATTGTTACAATATATCATTAATTGGAGAGCCCTGATGTCACGACGCTACACTCGGTCTTTGCTTGTTTTGGCGATTTCCATGGCCTTGAGCGCCGAAGTTCTGGCCGATCCGCAATCCACGGAACCGGAAAAAACGCTGGATAAAGTGATTGTCAAAGCCGATCCGCTCGGCAATGACGTCGAAGGCTTGGTTCAGCCGGCGACTGTCATTACGGGTGCCGATCTGGATAACAAAAAATCGAATACCTTGGGCGAGACCGTAACCAGCATTCCGGGCGTCACTTCCAGCTATTTCGGACCTGGCGTCGGACGACCGGTCATCCGAGGTCAGGACGGCGCGCGGGTGGCCATCCTATCGAATGGTATGGCCAGTGATGACGTATCGAACGTCAGCCAAGACCATGCCGTGAGCATCGAGCCGTTTCTGGCCGATCAGATCGAGGTCATCAAGGGCCCGACCAATCTGCTTTACGGAAGTGGCGCCATCGGCGGAATCGTCAATGCTGCCGACGGACGGATTGCAACCGCGCCTCTGGATGCTGGATTGAGCGGCCGGGCTGAAACACGCTACGACAACGGCAGCAACGGCTTCACCCAGTTATTACGGGCGGACCTGGGCGGTGACGGCTATGCCTTGCATGCCGATGGCGTGTACCGCGACAACGGCGACATCGCCGGTCCTGACGGCGACATCGAAAACAGTGCCGTGAATACCCGTACCGGCGCAATCGGCGGTTCCTTATTCGGAGACTGGGGCTACGCCGGCGCCTCGCTATCCCGGTATCTGAATGAATACGGCAACCCGGCCGAACCCGGTGATGCCATTGATCCGGGCGTCACTTTGAATATGCAGCAGACACGTTTCGAAAGCAAAGCTGGCATCAACAACCCGATCAGCGGCATCGAAATTGTCAAACTCGGTTACACCTACACCGACTATCAGCACACCGAGTTTGAAGGCACTGAGGTCGGCACGCAGTTCTTCAGCGAAGGGCATCAATTCAGGGTCGAAGGCATCCATAGCAGCAATGAAAGCCATAAAGGGGCTTTCGGAATCCAGGCCCAGAAAAAGAGCTTTGAGGCCATCGGCGCAGAAGCCTTCATTCCGTCGACGAGCAGTCAGGGCGTCGGACTCTTCATTGTCGAACAGTTCACCAAAGACCGGTTGAAAAGCGAAATCGGTGCACGCTACGACCGCAATCAAAGCGAGGCCGATGGCTTCAACAGCCGCAGCTTTTCGCTTTACAGTCTGTCGGCGGCGGGCCGATATGCCATCAATGACAGCCTCGACTTCACACTGAATCTTGATCATGCCGAGCGCTCTCCGGTGGAAGAAGAACTGTATTCAGACGGCGTCCACGCCGCCACCGCCGCCTATGAAATCGGTGATCCAGATCTGGTCAAGGAGCAAGCCAATCAGATTGAAATCGGACTGCATGTGCACCATGACCGCTTTGAAGCCAAAGTCTCCGTCTACCGCAGTCGTTTCAAAGACTACATCTATCTGAGCGATACCGGTCTGGAATTTGATGATGACGGCGAACTGCTGCCGATACGCCAATGGCGCCAGGATGACGCCACATTCACCGGTTATGAAGCCGAATTGACCTATAAAATCGAAACAACCAACCTCGACCACGAGCTGCGCTTTTTCATGGATGGCGTCCGTGCAGAAATTGACAGTGGAGGTAATCTGCCGCGTATTCCAGCTGCTCGGTATGGCGTCAATTGGAATTGGCAGTCGGGCAAATGGCAAGGAGGGATTGGCGTGATTCGTACCAAATCCCAGAACGATACAGCCGATTTTGAAACACCGACCGACGGCTACACGCTGGTCAATGCCAATCTCAATTACGTCCTGCATGATGGGGCCGATTCCAGCTGGGAAATTTTCCTGCAAGGCAATAATCTCGGCAACAGCGAAGCCCGCTCGGCAACTTCCGCCATCAAGGATCTGGTGCCCATGCCCGGACGTGCCATCAGTGCCGGCATCCGCGTTTACTTCTGAGCCCTACTGCAGTCGTCCAATCAGAACCCCGCCTCTGCGGGGTTCTTTTTTTTCCCAAGCTCCTGACATGCGATAATAGGCCATGCAACAGCAACTCATTACCTTCTTCGGCGAGCTGGCCAAATCCATGCACGTGAGCGGTGCCAACGCCCATGATCTGGAACGCCACATTCGCCTTCTGGGCCGTCGCTTCGGGGTGGATGCGCATTGCTATGCCTTACCGACCATGCTGACCATCACTTTGGAAAGTCCGGACCAAGGCCAACAAAGCCGGTTGTTGCGTCTGCCCGCCTACGATTACAACATGAGCCGGCTGATCGCCCTGAAGGACATGCTCCGCAAGCTGGATCGCATTGACCAGCTGCCGGATGCCATCCTCCGGCTTGAAGCCATTATGGCCGCACCGCTGCCCTGGAAACCCTGGGTGATGGTGTTGAGCGGATTCGTGCTGTCGGGCGCGATTGCGCTTTTGCTCGGAGGTGCGTTGCCGGAAATGACGGCCGCCGGCCTCAATGGCATTATCTTCATCCTCGCATTGCTTTATCTCGGCGCGCGTCCCGGCTTGGTGCCGATCATGCCGGTATTGCTCTGCGCCATTGCCGCCATCGGTGCTTATCTCATCAGCGTGCTGATTCCGCTGACCTCACCGTTTGTCGTTATTCTGGCCAGCATTGTGCTGCTGCTTCCAGGCTTCACCATCACCATCGCCATGATCGAACTGGCCACCGGAAATCTGCTGGCCGGTACCGGCCGCCTGTCCGGAGCCGCAATTCTCATGCTGCTGATGGGTGCCGGCGTGGCCATCGGTACCGGCATCGGCACCGAATGGATTCCTTACCGCACCCTGTCGGTGCTGGATAAACTTCCGGATTGGACCATCTGGCCGGCCATCGCCCTGCTCGGTGGCACCCTGATGATCTTCCTGCAGGCACCGCTTCGGTCACTGCACGTCATGATGGGCGCCTGCCTGCTGGCCTTTGCCGTGGCCAGCAGCGTCGGCGCCGTGTTCGGACCGGTTGCAGGCGCCTTTACGGCCGCCTTCAGCGTAGCGCTCGCTGGCCAACTGTACCAGCGCTTCAGCGGCGAGCCGGGCATTCTGGTGCAGATTCCCGGCCTGATCACACTGGTGCCCGGAAGCGTCGGTTTCAAAGGCCTGCATGCCTTGATGGAACAGGACAATCTGGCTGGTATCAGTACCATCACCACCATGGCCACTACCGGCGCGGCGCTGGTCATCGGCACCCTGTTGGCCAATAGCATGGCGCTTTCACGCTTTGCGCGGGGCGCCAAATCCGAAATCGACGAGGAACCCGCATGAGCAACTACACCCTGTATATCGCCAACCGCAATTATTCCTCCTGGTCGCTGCGCCCTTGGTTGCTGATGACGGAACTTCAAATCCCGTTCACCGAAATCTTGGTGCCGTT
>JBEAYK010000077.1:0-5565 GCA_041159305.1 Pseudomonadota bacterium | reverse complement strand
GGATGACCAGGCAGCCGAAGAGAAAAAGGCTACGCTCGACACGGTAACCGTGACCGCGCAGAAGCGCACTGAAAACCTGCAGGAAGTGCCAATCAGCATCCAGGTTCTGGGTGAGCAGAAATTGGAAGAGATGAACGTCGCGGATTTCGATGATTATGCGAAACTTCTGCCCAGCGTATCTTTTACGAAGGGCGAGGGCGGAAGTTCCACGCCCTATTTTCGCGGCGTGGTAAGCGGCGGCGATGGCAATCATTCAGCTTCACAGCCTAGTGTGGGCGTCTATCTTGACGAGCAGTCGGTGACCACCATCGGCGGCGTTCTTGATATGCATATCTACGATGTGGAGCGTATTGAGGCACTGGCTGGTCCGCAGGGTACTTTGTACGGCGCCAGCTCGCAATCAGGCACCCTGAAAATCATCTCCAATAAGCCGGATTCCAGCGGATTTTCAGCAGGTTATGGTCTGGAGGCGAACTCCCTGTCCGGTGGAGGTAACGGGTTTGTCACGGAAGGCTATGTCAACATCCCAATAAGCGAGAGTGCCGCCATCCGTATCGTTGCCTGGGATAAATATGATGCGGGCTACATCGACAACATTTACCAATCACGTTATTACCCGACAGCAGATATGACTGTCGATAACGCGGGTATGGAGGCAGAAGATTACAATGATATTCGCACAGTCGGAGCACGTGCCGCGCTTAAGATCGACCTTGGTGATAATTGGAGCGTAATGCCGACAATTATGGCTCAGAGTCAGACCACAAACGGAAATTTCGGTTTCGATGACGAGCTGGGTGAATTTAAAATTGCACATGGCTTGCCTGAGTTTTCCGAAGATAATTGGATGCAGGCCGCATTGACTGTACAGGGCAAAGTGGGGGCGCTGGATATCGTTTACAACGGCGCTTATCTTGATCGTGATGTTGATGGAAGTTTTGACTACAGCGATTACGGCTTCTGGTACGACGTAGCTTATGGCTATGCGAACTACAATGATCTTGGTGACGCCATCGATCCATCACAGACGAATCTGTCGAACAGTAATTACAAGAAATACAGTCATGAGCTCCGTGTCTCATCGGATCAGGACAAGAGATTCCGCTTCGTCGGCGGTGTTTTCTTTCAGAAGCAAACTCATGACATTCAAGAGCGTTATGTAATTGACGGACTCGCGGCGGACAGCTCGGTCACAGGTTGGGATGATACGATCTGGCTTACCAAGCAAGTTCGTCAAGACAAAGATGAAGCGGTTTTCGGTGAAATGACATACGACATCACCCAGCAGCTCTCCCTTACTGCCGGCATGCGATTCTATAGTTATGACAACACCTTAGAAGGTTTTCGCGGATACAAAAGCTCTGAAGCAAGCTGTATTGATCCCGCGCCGTTCCAAACAGCGCCATGCCTCCGTTTCACAGGTCGAGCAAAGGAAAGCGGAAATTTGGGTAAGCTCAATCTGACCTACACGCTCAATGATGATGCCTTGGTGTACTTCACATGGTCTGAAGGTTACCGTCCAGGCGGCGTGAACCGCGTGGCGAATACTGGTCCTTATCTGGAGGACAAGCTTGAGAACATCGAGCTTGGCTGGAAAACATCATGGCGCGACAATTCTGTGATCTTCAACGGCGCATTGTTCATGCAGAGCTGGGATGACTTCCAATTCAGCACTATCGAATTCACACAGGGTGAAGAGATCGGGTTGACGCTTATTAAGAATGCGGCATCCGCCGAGATCAATGGCTTGGAAATGGATTTGAGCTGGGCCGCGACTTATAACTTGAACCTGTCTGCGGGCGTTGCATTCTATGATTCTAAGCTTTCCGAGAATTTCTGCGGTTGGAATACGGCTAATGGGCCGGAAACCAACTGCCCTGCGGGATCACTTGATCCGGAAGGAAATGTTGTTGCTGGCCCGCAGGCGCCTGAAGGGACTCGGCTTCCCATTACCCCGAAATATAAGGGTAATATCAATGCGCGCTATACCTTCGACGTTGCGGGAATGGAATCATATGTTCAAGGAACTGCCTATTTCGAAAGCGATCGGCAGTCTGCATTATTGCCGGATGATGCCGCTGTTTACGGGGAATTCCCGTCATATGGTCTGTTTGATTTTTCGACCGGCATAAGAAAAGACAGTTGGAGTTTGGATTTATTCGTCAAGAATGTATTCGACAAACTCGTGGTCCAAGACCGATATTCACAGTGCGGCACATGCCAAACGACCGGACTTGTGCCTGAATACCCTAATGGACAGGTATACACCATTGCCAGCCCACCACGCACCATCGGTCTGCGATTCTCGCAGGAATTCTGATGGTTTCAGGCTGAAACGAAAAACCCCCGGCATGCCGGGGGTTTTTCTTTGGGGCAAAAAAAAATTATCGGTCAATCGAGTGCGTAGCCAAACTGCTGCTTGAACTGCATGGCGAACTGGGCATAGCTGAAGCGCTGGTTCTGTGGGCCGAGGTGTTCGATTTTGAGCGCGCCCATCAGCGAAGCGATACGGCCGGCGGTGGCCATGTCCATGCCCTTCATCAGCCCGAAAATCAGGCCGGCCCGGTAGGCATCGCCGCAGCCGGTCGGATCGACCACGCGGATGGCGTTGGCGGCGGGAATCTGCAGCATGCCCGATTTGGTATGGATTTCCGAGCCTTTGTCGCCGCGGGTGATGATGTAGCCTTGCACGCGGCTGCTGATTTCAGCCGTGCTCAGCCCGGTCTTGTCGCTCATCAGCAGTGATTCGTAGTCATTAACGGTAACGTAGGTCGCCTGCTCGATCATCTGTTTCAGCTCGTCGCCATTGAACAGCGGCATGGCCTGGCCCGGATCGAAGATGAACGGAATGCCGGATTCGCTGAATTCCCGGCAGTTCTGCAGCATCGCTTCGTAGCTGTCCGGTCCGACAATGCCGAAACCGACATCGGGCACATCCTTCACATGGTTCTCGAAGGAGCGCATCATCGCGCCGGGGTGGAAGGCGGTGATCTGGTTGTCGTCGAGATCGGTGGTGATGAAGGCCTGGGCGGTGTACAGGTCGGGCACCACCTTGACGTGGGTCAGCGGGATGCCGCAATGCTCGAAATGCTCCCGGTAGGTCTCGAAATCCTGACCGACGGTCGCCATCGGGACCGGCTTGCCGCCCAGCAGGTTCAGGTTGTAGGCGATATTGCCGGCGCAACCCCCGAACTCGCGGCGCATGCGCGGCACGAAAAACGAGACATTGAGAATATGCACCTTGTCGGGCAGGATGTGGTTCTTGAACTGGTCCTGGAACACCATGATGGTGTCAAAGGCCAGGGAACCGCAGATCAGCGCACGAGACATCGTAAATCCCTGAAATCCATAAGGTCCGTCATTTTACCCGATTGGCCGGCATCTGTCTGAATTTCAAGGAAACATGAAGCAAGGATTGCTTGTCCCGGCTGGCCGGAAACGGTATCCTATTGACTCGCATCAATCCCCATTAAATAAGGCTTTCCACGATGTTTAAAAAGCTCCGCGGTCTCTTCTCGAACGACCTGTCCATCGACCTTGGAACGGCCAATACCCTCATCTATGTTCGCGGCCAGGGCATCGTGCTGAATGAACCTTCGGTGGTCGCCATCCGTACCGGACGCAACAGTCACCATTCGCATACCGTGGCCGCCGTCGGTGCTGATGCCAAGCAGATGCTGGGACGGACTCCGGGCAATCTCACCGTGGTGCGTCCGATGAAAGACGGCGTCATCGCCGATTTCACTTACACCGAAGAAATGCTCAAGCACTTCATCCGCAAAGTGCATACCTCGCGCTTCCTGCGCCCGAGTCCGCGCGTGCTGATCTGCGTGCCCTGCGGATCGACCCAGGTCGAACGCCGCGCCATCAAGGAGTCGGCGCTCGAAGCCGGTGCGCGTGATGTGTTCATCATCGAAGAACCGATGGCAGCGGCCATCGGTGCCGGCATTCCGGTCGCTGAGGCACGCGGTTCGATGGTCATCGATATCGGCGGCGGCACCACCGAGATTGCCGTGATCTCGCTCAACGGCATCGTCTATTCGCAGTCGGTCAAAATCGGTGGCGACCGTTTCGACGAGGCCATCATCAATCACGTACGCCGTACACGCGGCACGCTGATCGGCGATGCCACTGCGGAAAAAATCAAGCTTGAAATCGGCTGTGCTTTCCCGCAGCAGGATGTGAAAGAGATGCGTATCTCCGGCCGGAATCTGGCCGAAGGCGTGCCGCGCGAAATCGTCCTGAATTCGAACGATGTTCTGGAAGCCTTGCGTGAACCCCTCTCCGGCATTGTCAGCTCGATCAAACTGGCGTTGGAACAGACGCCGCCGGAGCTTTGTTCCGATATGACCGAACGCGGCATCGTATTGACCGGCGGCGGCGCACTGCTGACCGATCTCGACATATTGATTTCCGACAAAACCGGTCTGCATGTCCACGTTGCCGACGATCCGCTGACCTGCGTCGCCCGCGGTGGCGGCAAGGCCCTGGATCTCATCGACATGCATGGCGGTGGCGAATTCTCGACACGCGAATGATCCGTGGCATCGGATAACCGCCACTCCCCCCGGATCGGCAGCGGCCTCAGCGCCTGGCTGCCGATTCTTTTTTATACCGCCGCGGCTTTATGCCTGATGGTGATTGATGCGCGCTTTTCCATCAGCAGTGAAATCCGCAACCGGACCAGTGTATTGGCATCGCCGGTGTGGTGGCTGACATCGCGGCCGCAGGCGCTCTGGCAGAGCGGGGTCGCGGCACTGAGCACCAATGAAAGCCTGCAACGACGTATCGATGTGCTCGAAAAGGAAAAGCTCAAAACCGATCTTGCATTACAGCAGATGCTGGCCGTCCAGTCGGAAAATGCACAGTTACGCAAACTGCTTATGGGGCGCCAGCGTCTGGCGCCGACGGCGCGCGTGGTTGAATTGCTGAACATCAACCCGGATCCGTCGCAGAAACGATTCGTCATCAGCAAAGAAGCGCGCGAGAATGTCCGTGTCGGCCAAGTGTTGATCGATGCCAATGGATTGGTTGGACAGGTCGCTGAAGTCTATCCATCAAGCGCGGTCGTCATCGGAATCACCGATGCCGACCATGCAGTACCCGTCATGGTCGCACGCTCGGGGTTCCGCAGCGTGCTGTTCGGTCAGGGCAGTGACAACAGACTCTCACTGGCCAACCTCACACCGAGTGATGATGTCAAGGCGGGTGATATCCTGCTGACATCCGGCATCGGCGGACGCTTCCCCCCGGGGATTCCGGTCGGCCAGGTCAAAGCCTTCCGGCAGGATCCGGCATTGACCTTCATCAGCGCACAGGTTCAGCCGTTCGCCCGGCCCCGTTATGGCAGACATCTGCTTCTTCTTGATGTCCTTCCCTCAGTAGCGTCCGGCACGGCTCCGATAGCCCAGACCACTGCGCCGGATCAAGCCGCGGGGAGCAAGCCGTGATCCGGCGCGATACTCCCGTGCTGCGTTGGCTGAGTTTGGCCGCGGCGTTCCTGTTCTTGGTGCTTCCGTTTCCGGATTGGCTTTCCGCGCTCCGTCCTTTTCTGCTCGCATTGGT
>JBEAYK010000076.1:0-6155 GCA_041159305.1 Pseudomonadota bacterium | reverse complement strand
AGCGCCCTGGATTCGGAAGTGGAAAGCGTGATCCAGCGTGACCTCTACCGGTTGATGGAAGGCAAAACCGTCATCGCCATCGCGCACCGCCTGTCCACCATCGCTGCGATGGACCGACTGATCGTGATGGATCAGGGTCGAATTGTTGAAACCGGTAGCCATGCCGAACTGATTGCATTGAACGGGTTGTATGCGCGCCTGTGGTCGCATCAAAGCGGCGGGTTCCTGATCGAGGATGACGAATGTCCAATCACCTGAGATTCATTTATCTGCTTAGCTGCAAGGCATCGTTAAGGTTCCTGTGTGCAACGCTCCTGCTGCTTTGTACTGGAAGCGCCTTGGCGCATGGGGTCGCTGAAGGCGACAAAGGCTATATCCAGGAAATCAGCGGCACCCATCTCATTCCATTCATGTATCTGGGCGCCAAGCACATGTTCACCGGCTATGACCATTTGCTGTTTCTTTTCGGCGTCATATTTTTCCTCTACAGGCTGCGCGATATTGCCTTGTATGTCACCCTGTTCGCCATCGGCCACTCCACAACAATGCTATTGGGGGTGTTCTGGGGAACGAACATCAACAGCTACCTGATTGATGCCATCATCGGCCTCTCCGTGGTCTACAAAGCCTTGGATAATCTGGGCGCTTACCAGCGCTGGTTCGGCGTACAGCCCGACACCAAGACCGCCACGCTGGTGTTCGGTCTGTTCCACGGCTTTGGTCTGGCCACTAAAGTGCAGGAATTCGAGCTGTCCCCGGACGGACTGCTGCCGAACATGCTCGCCTTCAATGTGGGTGTTGAAATCGGGCAGCTGCTGGCTCTCTCGGCGATTCTGATATTCATGGGTTTCTGGCGCCGCTCCGACAGCTTCATCCGCCATGCCTACCGCACGAATGTCGCCATGATGGCATGCGGCTTCATGCTGGTCGGCTACCAACTCGTCGGTTATGCCATCACACGCTGAAAACTACAGAACGACACAAGGATATTTCATGTACAACACGGACTTACCGAATCGAGCCGACCTGCCGGGAACAGCACAGCTGCTGCGCTCCACCCTTTTCGCAGCCGCAGCCGCGGCCTTGCTGTTGACGGCCGTGATTCTGCCTGCTGAATATGCCGTCGATCCGACCGGCATCGGACGTGCGTTGGGCCTGACCCAAATGGGTGAAATCAAACGGCAGCTGGCAATGGAGAATGCCCGCTTGACCGAACAGGAAAATACGGCCGTTTCAGAGGCAGCCTCAGCACCCGACCCTGCGCCGGCAGCCCCGAGCACAGCAGCAGAGACGACTGAAGCCCGAATGCCGGAAATCGCTGCCGAGGCCAGTGCCGTGGCTCCAAGAACCGACACGACTGTTTTTACCCTGAAGCCCGGCGAAGCAACCGAAATCAAGTTGAAGATGGTCAAGGATGCAGTCGTCACCTACACATGGTCGGTCGACGGCGGCGTCGTCAACTACGACACACATGCGGACAACGCGAGCATCGATTATCACGGTTACGGCAAGGGAAAGGCCGTAAATGCCGACAAGGGCGAATTGAAAGCGGCATTCGACGGTCATCACGGCTGGTTCTGGCGCAATCGCGGGTATAACCCGGTCACGGTAACCTTGCTTACCACCGGCGCCTACACCGGCATCAAGAAAGCCAAGTAACGCGGACACCCTTCGAATCAGGCTGCAAATGATGGTTCCGACTGTCCAGATTCCGCCTATCCCGCCACGTTATGATTAGCGCTTCTTCTGCCAAGAAGCCGAATGCGAATAATTCACACTAATTTCTACAAGCTTTGTTAGGATGTGCCGAAACCATCAGGAGACCCGTGTCATGAAAGAAGCCGACAACAAAAAAGCCATCAAACTGCTCAACGAAATCATGGAGTTCGAACTTTCCGGTGTTGTTCGGTACACCCACTATTCCCTGATGGTATTCGGCTACAACCGGATTCCGATCGTGAGCTGGCTGAAAGGCAATGCGGACGAGAGCCTGGCGCATGCCTACAAAGCCGGCGAACTGGTCACCATGCTCGGCGGCCATCCGTCCTTGAAAATCGGTCCTCTCCTCGAAACGGAACAGCATAATATCGGTGATATTCTTCGGGAAAGCCTGGAACACGAGAAAAAGGCCGGACAGTGCTATTACAAATTACTCAAGCTCGTTGAAGGCAAGTCGGTGGTGCTCGAGGAATACGCCCGCGAGATGATTTACCAGGAAGAGCTGCACCTCGATGAAGTCAACAAGATGCTCCGCGCTCCGGGCGATATCAAACCATTCAAACACTGATCCGAATCAGGAACGCGACAACTCTCCCCAATCGCCCATCAGGGCGATGTAGAGCAGTTTTTCAAATTCCGGGATGAAACGCTGGATCACCGCATCCGGGTCGGGTATCAGTTTCGCGTCGGCAATCAGTCCGAAATGGACGTTTCCGTTGTAGCTGAGGATGCTCACGCCCATTCCAATGGACCCGGTTTGCGGCACCCAGAACATCTGTTCCTTGATTTTTTCTCCGGCAAGATAGAGCGGCATCTGCGGCCCCGGGACATTGGTCGCGACCGTGGTCGCTTTTCGGCTGAATATCTCGAAGGCCAGATTCTGAAGCACCGGTGGCGCCATGCCCAAGGCGGCCAGCAGGCCATAGACCACCACGGCCTGCCGCGACTGTTTGAGCTGTTTCATGCTTTCCACCACACGGACCAGACGCAGCACGGGGTGGATTTCACCGATCGGCAGGTCCAGGAAGACCAGACCGAAATGATTTCCCAGTTTCTTGGCGTGTTCCAGTGGCCGCAGATTCACTGGCACTGTCGCACGGATGGTGACACCATCGATACGCTCGCCGCGTTCGACCATATAGCTGCGCAGCGCACCCGTCATGGATGCCATAAGCACGTCATTGACGGTGGCGTCAAATACACGGGAAATGGCTTTAACGTCCTCCAACGGCAATGGTGGTGCCCAGGCAACGCGCTTGCTGACGCCCAAGCGGCCACGGAGTACGGTATCGGGATCATCACTCAATGAGAGCGCTACAGCAAGTTCGCGGGCAATTTCTCCGCCCTCCTTCGCCACCACATTGGCGAGAGTCGGATCACGGTAGAAATCCATGCCCTTACCGAGCAGGTTCTCACCGAGTTTCATGTAACGATCGATCATGCCCATGCGCTCTTTGACCGCTTTACCATCCTCTTTCAACCAGGTTTTCGACAGAGGTTCACGCTTCGACGGCCGCGCCTCGCTGTCGGTCATCGATAGCATGACCTGTACCAAGGCGATGCCATCGGCATAGCAGTGATGGATACGCGTAATCAGTGCGGAACCACCGTCATATTTCTCAACCAGATGGAATTGCCAGAGCGGCTTGCTTTTATCCAGAGGCGTTGACGCCATCTGGCTGACGAACCTTTCAAGAGCAGCTTTATCGGCCTTGCCAGGCAATGCTGAAAGGCGTACATGGTAATCGAGATCGAAATCGGCATCATTCTGCCAGAACGTTCCAGTCGTTGTTTCCACCACTTTCTGGCGAAAACGCGGATAGGCAAGAAACCGTTCGTTCAGTACTTTTTTGAGTTTAACGATATTGACCGGAGTCTCGAACATCATCACGCCGGTAATCATCATCAGATTAGTCGGCCTCTCCATGCGCAACCAAGCATGGTCGACACGACTCATCGGCGTTTTTCGGGTGCTTCCGCGGACAGCGCTCATACGGGACTCGTCAGTGAACTGGCTTCACTTTACCGCAATTCCAGCCCACTGGGCACTAACGGCCGCTGTAGGCCGCCAAGGCACTGGCCCTTGATGCTGCCAGGTCGACAATTGGAGACGAGGGATAGTCCGGCGCCATTGCTGCAGCCAGCTCGGGCTTGGTCCATGGTGCAAACACTACGGGGACGGGCAATGCCGACAGCTCGGGAACCCAGCGCTTGATGTAACGAGCCTGCGGATCGAAACGCTCGGACTGTGTAACCGGGTTGAATATTCGAAAATACGGTGCGGCGTCGCAGCCGGTTCCTGCAGTCCATTGCCAGCCCTGGCTGTTATTGGCCAGATCAGCATCCAACAGCGTATCCCAGAACCATCGGGCTCCATGCAGCCAATGCATCCTAAGATTCTTGCAGAGAAAACTGGCCACGATCATGCGTACGCGGTTGTGCATCCAGCCGGTATGCCAGAGCTCACGCATGCCCGCGTCAACAATCGGAATTCCGGTTTGGCCGCGCTGCCATTTCTGCAGTATTTGCGGATCCGGATCGGCCCAGACAAAGCGCTCGAATTGGGGATTGAGGTTGTGATCACTCGATTTCGGAAAATGATGCAAAAGATGATAAGAGAACTCACGCCAGCCCAACTCTGACTTGAAGTGTCCGATATCTACCTGGGCGGCTTCCGACAATCTGACACGATCGATGCGGCGCCAGATCTGCTGTGGTGAAATCTCGCCGAAATGCAAATGCGGAGAAAGCTTGGATGTGCCAGTCCGATCCGGCAGGTTCCGCTGCTCCTTGTAACCGTCAATGGCGCCATCGCAGAAGATTTCGAGCATTTCATGGGCGCCGCTTTCACCCGGTTGCCAATGTTGCCAGAAATCCAAATGCCATATCTTCTCAGGCAAGAGACCAAGTTCATCGACAGAGAGTCCAACGAGGCCTGAATCCGGCAGCATGCCAGGGGCCGGTGAGGCCTGCAGCACAGTGAGCTGTGCTGAAGCATTGCGCCAGAACGGCGTGAACACCTTGTAAGGTGTGCCGCCACCTGTTTGGATCTGCCAAGGCTCGAAGAGTAGATTGGCATTGAAACGCTTGACCGTTAAGCCGCGCTTCTCGAACGCCGCCTGTACACGCGCATCGCGCGCCTGCAAAACCGGTTCGTAAAGGTTGCTGAAATAGAGTGCCTCGGAATGTGAATCGGCCTGAAGCCGCTCGAGCTGGGCAAGACTCTGTCCGTGGGCAATGATTAGTCGACCGCCAAGCCGTGAAATATCGCGCTGGAGGGCTGACAGGGAGTGATGCAGCCATGTTCGACTGGCTGCTCCCGGCGCCCAATCGCCCTGCTCCTCAGGGGCATGCACGTAGACCAGCACGGGCGAATATCCATCGGCGATTGCCTGCGCCAGTGCGGGATTGTCCTGCAATCGCAGATCGCGACGTAACCAGACCAGAGCATTGGCCACAGCCGTTCTCCTTGTGCTTCAAACCATCAATAAAGCAGAAATACCGTCATTCCAGCGTGAATGCTCAGTCTTCCCGGAAGCGGACTCGGCGGGTAATCGAGCAGGTCAGCTCGTAGCTGATGGTGCCGGCGGCTTCGGCGATCTCTTCGACCGGCAACCCTTCACCCCACAGCGTGAGTTCATCGCCGACGACGGCCTGCGGTTGACCGCGCAGATCGACGGTCATCAAGTCCATGGAAACGCGACCGATGATCGGAACGCGCTGGCCGTTCAGCAATGCCGGTAGCCGATGGCGGCGACGCCGATGCGCATGTCTTCCGGACAGACATAGGTGCCGGCATAGCCCACACGTTCACCGGCAGCCACCTGCTGGATGGAAATCAGGCGGGTACTGAGGGTCATTGCCGGTTTAAGGCCGAAATCAGAACCGGTCCTGCCGGAAGCAACGCTCAGCCCGTACAATGCACCGCCTGCGCGTAACCATTGCCTGTGGGACGCCGGCCAAGCCAGCACGGCCGCGGAATTCGCCAAAGAGCATACCTGTGCATCTGGTGGCAGGAATGCATCAAAGCAAGCCAGCTGAGCCGCTGTCTGCGGATTATCAGGTTCGTCGGAGCTGGCGAAGTGACTCATGCACACGATGTCATCGTCCACATTCGGCATCGCTTTCAGTCTCCGGTAGGCTTCGGGAAACTGTTCCGGAGGAAATCCGAGGCGGTGCATACCGGAATCCATTTTGAGCCAAACTGATATCGGACTCCCCGAATCCGCTGCCAGCATTTCCAGCTGGAAGGGGTGGTGGACGACGGTAACCACGGAAAGATCCCTGAGCTGCGCCAGATCGGCAGCTTCGTCGAATCCGGAAAGTAGCACGATACTCTGGGAAAACCCTGCAGCGCGCAGACGCTGGGCGTCGGAAAGCGCCGCGACACCGAAGGCATCGGCACCGGCAAGCGCCTGTGCCACGCGTTCGAGACC
>JBEAYK010000075.1:0-5677 GCA_041159305.1 Pseudomonadota bacterium | reverse complement strand
CTGCATGCACAGAGCCAATTGCCATTGAATCAGAATCCATTGCCCGAATTGTGAATTATTTGTAATACGTAAAACGGATAAACGCCGGCACTGGCCGGCGTTTATCAGCGTACGCTAAACAGGGTTTCAGGCGGCCTGGGTGAACTGCTCTTCTTCGGTCGAGCCTTTCAGTGCCGTGGTGGAACTGGTGCCGGCCTGGATGGTCTGAGTGACCGTATCGAAATAGCCGGTACCGACTTCACGCTGATGCTTGACTGCAGTGAAGCCGCGGTCAGCAGCGGCGAACTCGCGCTCCTGCAACTCTACGAACGCACTCATCTGGCGGCGGGCATAACCATGTGCCAGATCGAACATGCCGTAGTTCAAGGCATGGAAGCCGGCCAGGGTAATGAACTGGAACTTGTAGCCCATGGCGCCGAGTTCTTTCTGGAATTTGGCGATGGTGGCATCGTCGAGATTTTTCTTCCAGTTGAAGCTCGGCGAGCAGTTATAAGCCAGCAGCTTGCCCGGGAATTTGGCGTGAATCGCTTCGGCGAATTGTCGCGCGAATTCCAGATCGGGTTTGCCGGTTTCACACCAGACCAGATCGGCGTAGGGCGCATAGGCCAGACCGCGGGAGATAGCTTGGTCGATGCCCGGGCGGGTTTTGTAGAATCCTTCAACGGTGCGCTCGCCGGTGCAGAACGGTTTATCGTTGTCATCGATGTCTGATGTGATCAGGTCGGCGGCTTCGGCATCGGTGCGCGCAACCAGAATCGTTGGTACGCCCATGACATCGGCAGCCAAACGTGCGGCAATGAGTTTCTGCACGGCTTCCTGGGTCGGTACCAGCACCTTGCCGCCCATGTGCCCGCATTTTTTCACCGAAGCTAACTGGTCTTCGAAATGCACGCCGGCGGCACCGGCCTCGATCATCGCTTTCATCAATTCGAAAGCGTTCAGCACACCGCCGAAGCCGGCCTCGGCATCGGCCACGATCGGCTGCAGCCAATCGATATCATCCTTGCCTTCCGCGTGATGCAGCTGATCGGCACGCAGCAGGGTGTTGTTGATGCGTTTGACCACCAGCGGTACCGAGTTGGCCGGATACAAGGATTGATCGGGATACATTTCACCGGCGACATTGGCGTCAGCCGCCACCTGCCAGCCCGAGAGGTAAATGGCTTTCAACCCGGCCTTGACCTGTTGCATGGCCTGATTGCCGGTCATCGCGCCGAGCGCGTTGACGAACTCGGTGCTGTTGAGGCTGTTCCAGAGTTTGCCGGCACCAAGTCGCGCCAGACTGTGATCGATGGCAACCGTGCCGCGCAGACGCACCACTTCCTCGGCGCTGTAGCCGCGGGTGATTCCGGCCCAACGGGCATCGGTTTGCCAGTGCTGTTTCAGTTGTTCGGTGCTGAGGGTCTGTGTGTTCATGGCGGTTCTCCTGGGGGGAATGAAGGGGAAATTAAAGACGGTCGTACGCGGGAAGAGTGAGGAATTCGGCGAGTTCGGGTGAGCGCACCAGGGACTCCAGCAGAGCGATGGCCTCATCGACCCGCTCGTGTCCGACCACGGCCTCTCGGTGCAATCGATTCGGCAGCGCCAGCAGCGCAGCATCGAATTGCGCCCAGCACAGGCGCGTGCCGTCACTGAGATGAAGGTCCTGTTTATTCAACCAGAGCCAGAGCTGGCTTCGGCAGATTTCAGCAGTAGCGGCATCTTCCATCAGGCCATGGATGGCCACGCAACCGGTACCCGACAGCCACGCCGCGAGATAGCGTACGCACACCTCCACGGTGTCGTTGAATCCTTCCGGCGTGATGCTGCCATGACAGGGCTTGAGTAGATCGCTCGCGCCGATATCGGCCACGGGTAGAACCTGCAATTGATTCGGGCCCGGCATGACTGCATCGAATGCGCTGCGGGCGACGGCAATCAATCCCGGATGTGCGACCCAGGTGCCGTCATGGCCGAGCGCTGCTTCGCGTTGTTTGTCAGCGCGCACTTTCGCCAGCGCGCTTTCATTGGCCACTGCATCGTGGCGGTTCGGAATCTGCGCCGCCATGCCACCCATGGCCAGAATGCCGCGACGGTGGCAGGTTTGAATCAGGCGCGTGGCATAGCTATTGAGGAAGGGCGTCGCCATGGTGATCTGACTGCGCTCGGGCAACATGAAGCCGGGCAGTCCGTGCAGGGTTTTGATGGCCGAGAAGATGTAATCCCAGCGGCCGCAGTTCAGACCAGCGATGCGTGTGCGCAGGGCATGGATAATTTCATCCATCTGGAAGGCGGCCGGCAGCGTTTCGATCAAGACAGTGACTTTGATCTGCCCCGCGGGCAAGCCCAGGGTGTTTTCGATGAAGGACAGCACCGCATCGATCCATTGCGCCTCTGCATACGATTGCAATTTCGGAACGTAAAAAAACGGTCCGCGCTGCTGAGCAGCCAACACCCTGGCGTTATGGAACGCGAACAGGCCCAGATCGAACAGAAGGCCGGACATTGGTTCTCCGTCGATACGCAAGTGACGTTCCGGCAAATGCAGGCCGCGCGGACGCACCATCAATACGGTGCGCCGTTCCGGTTTCAGGCGATAGATCGGCGCTTCCGGTTCAGCGGCGCTGAACTGCAAGCTGCCACTTACGGCAGCGTGCAACACCTGTTGCCCGGCGAGCACATTGCGCCACGTCGGGGCGGTCGAGTCCTCGAAGTCGGCCATGAACACTTCAGCCTCGGAATTGAGGGCGTTGATCACCGTCTTGGCATCGACCGGTCCGGTGATTTCCACCCGGCGGTTCAGCAGAATTTCCGGTAACGGCGCGGCCTGCCATTCAGAGTCACGCAGCTTTGCGGTATCCTCGTTGAAATGTGGCGCCACGGTTTCTTGCTGCGCGCGCGCGGTCAAAAGCTGCTGACGGGCGGGTTCGAAACGGGCATGCAGCTCCCCTAGAAAATCCAAGGCGCCCTCAGTCAGCACGACGGTGCCGGCCAATTCCGGAAGCAGGTCATGGTCGATGCGGGGCAGGCTTGCAGGTGGGTGTTTTTGGGCGAGGGTCATGGTGGTCTCCTTTGCCAAGACCGTAGACCTCCGGCAAATATTTGACAAACTAAATATTTCAATAAATAATATTAACAATTGTTATAGTTATGTAAATTACGGGGAAAATCATGACGAAAGCGCCGAAGAAAAAAGCCCAGCCCCGCTTTTACTACAAGGGTGACCGCCTCAAACCGCTGCGCGCCTTCTGCCAAACCGCCCGTCTGGGCTCGGTTTCGCGCGCGGCGGAATCCCTCTTTCTCAGCCAACCCGCGGTCACCCTGCAATTGCAGGCCTTGGAGCGCGAGTTCGGCACCCGTCTGTTCGAGCGCTTTGGTCGGCGCTGGACCCTGACTCAGGAAGGCGCAGCCCTGTATGATCTGGCGCGCCCGCTTGTGGAGGGCCTGGACCGGATCGACAAGGATTTTCACGAAAAAGTGGGCAATCAGGAAACTGCGGAGCTGCATATTGCCGCCGGGAGTTCGACGATTTTGTACCTTCTTCCTGAAATAGTGTCTAAATTCAGGGAAAAACACCCTAAAGTGCAGTTATTTCTCCACAACGTGACAGGACAGGACGGCCTCGGATTGCTTCGCAATGACGGCTGCGATCTGGCCGTCGGATCCGTCCTGGACGTCCCCGGGGATCTGGTCTACAACCCTGCCTACAGCTTCGACCCGATGCTGATCATGGCCAAAGACCACCCATTGAGCAAAAAAGACAACATCAAACTCGCCGACCTGTCGCCCTACGGCCTTATTCTGCCACCGAAGCGTTTGAGCACGTGGCGCTTGGTGGATCTGGTGTTCCAGAAAAACCGTGTGCCCTACACGGTGGCGCTGGAGGTGGGCGGCTGGGAGGTCATCAAGCAATACGTGGCCATGGGCCTGGGCATTTCCATCGTCACCGGCATCTGCCTCAATGCCCAGGACCAGGAGCGCCTGGTGGCGCGCAACATGAAAGAATATTTTCCCTCACGCAGCTATGGCGTGGTCATGCGTAAGGGCAAGCTATTGTCACCGGCAGCGCAGGCGTTTGCGGAGCTGGTCAAGCCAGGCACGATTCCGGCCCGCGGCTATTTCGAAACCGGGCACTCGGAACGCTGAGTTTTATTTTACCGGCGAACAGTTCGGCGCACGCCCGAGCATTTTTTCGAGAGCGCTTTGCGGCTCACAAACCGGTACGGGTACCGGCTTCGGGCGCTTGGCTTCCTGCGCCGCCAATTGCGTTTTCTGCCATTCGGCGATGCGGGCGCGGATCTGCGGCAGTGCCGCCTGCGCCGCGCGCTCGCCTTCCAAAATGGCCTGATGCCGTTGTTCAAACTCCGCCGGCCCGATGGCGGCTACGCGTGGCCGGATGATGACTTCCGCACGCGCGAGTTCCTGCTCACCCAGTTTCTGGCCCATGATCGCCACCGATTGGTTGACGATGCCGAGCATGCCGTCCGGCGTCTTGCCGTTGGCCTTGCTGGAGATATCGACGGCAATCACCAGATCGGCACCGAGCTGGCGCGCGGCATCCACCGGCACCGGACTGACCACGCCGCCATCGACATAGGTTTTATTACCGATCTTGACCGGCTCGAACACACCGGGAATGCTGCTGGAGGCACGCACGGCCTGGCCGGCATTGCCGCGGTTGAACACGGTACGCTGGCCGGTTTCCAATTGCGTAGCCACCGCCGCAAAGGGTTTCGGAAGGCGCTCGATCGGCTTGCCGCCGATCTGGCCGTTCACGTAATCCTGCAGCTTCTGGCCTTTGACCACACCCCCGGAAAACAGGCTGACATCGCGGATCTGTGATTCATCAAGCGCCACCGCGCGTTGCTGCAGGCGGTAGGGATCCATGCCGCTGGCATACAGCACCCCAACCACGCTGCCGGCACTGGTGCCGGCTACCACCGTCGGCGTGATGCCATTGGCCTCCAGCATCTTGATGACGCCGATGTGGGCAAAGCCCTTGGCGGCGCCACCGCCAAGGGCAAGCCCGATGCGGGGCTTCGGCAAGGGCACCGGCTTCGGTGCTGTGACCACGGTGGCTGGTTCCACTTTCGGCGGCGGCGTGCTGCTGCAGGCGGCCACAAGAGCAAGCAGCGCGGTCGCGGCGACACCGCGGGGACAGAAGACGAATCGGGACATGCGCCGGAGTGTAGCACGCAGGCCGGTGCCGTCTTTTCCCCAAGCACGGGCGGCGGGCGTAAAATACAGCATCCATTCATCCAGAATCCCCCGCCATGACTACTGATACCCCGCCCGACCGTCTCGCCCTCGACAACCGCAGCCCGTATTTCAACGAGGCCGCGCTCGACCGCGGCATCGGTGTGCGCTTCAAAGGCATGGAATACACCAATGTCGCCGAGTACTGCGTGTCGGAAGGCTGGATCCGGCTACCGGTCGGCAAATCGCTTGACCGTCGCGGCAACGCGATGACCTTCAAACATATCGGCCCGGTGGAAGTCTGGTATCTGACCTGAGTGTGACGGCTTACTGAAAAAAACCGCCCTTCCGGGCGGTATTTTTTTGCGTCATCGGATTACTTCTGTTTGTCTATCCATTGCTGGACGCGGCGTTCAAGCAGGGCCATCGGCATGCTGCCGCCGGTCAACACCACGTCATGAAAAGCCTTCAAATCGAATTTCGGGCCGAGTTGCTTTTTGGC
>JBEAYK010000074.1:0-5681 GCA_041159305.1 Pseudomonadota bacterium | reverse complement strand
GGCCCTGACCCATGCATTGCTGAAAGTCAGGGAATCGGCAGCCTGCGCGCCGGTAATCAGACCCAGTGCGAGCAGTGATGAAATCAGGAAACGAAAGGACATGGCCGACTCCGAAAATGTAGAAGTTTATTTTACCGCGCCATCAGCCATCGGGTTTGATTCAACGCAATAAACGTCCGCCGTCCACGGCCAAAATCTGCCCCGTGCAGTAGGTCGCATCCTCGATCAGGAACCGGGCCGCTTTGCAGATGTCGTCCACGGTGCCGATGCGGGCCAGCGGCGTGGCATCGAGGATGGCCTGCTTCTGGGCGTCGGATTTTCCGGATTCCGGCCAGAGGATGGCGCCCGGTGCGATGGCATTCACGCGCACCGCCGGCGCCAGTTCCAGTGCCAGGGATTGGGTCAGCATGCGCTGCGCCGCTTTGGCCATGCCATACAGCGTATGCGCCGGCTTCGGGCGTTCGGCGAAGATGTCGAGCAGGTTGACGATGCAGCCGGATTGCTTAGCAAGATACGGCGCCGCCGCCTGGCTCAGGAAAAAAGGGGCGCGTGCATTGGCATCGAACAGGGCATCCCAGTCGGCATCGCTGCTGTTGCCGATGGGTGTGGGAAAAAAACTGCTGGCGTTATTGATCAGCACATCCAGCCGCCCGAAATGCGCTAGTACTGCCGGCACCAACGCATCGCGCCGCGCGGCATCGCCCAGATCGGCCTGCAGGGCGATGGCGCTGTCGGGCCGGGCGTGGTTGAAGTCGGCGCACAGTGCCGCTGCCTCAGCGGCAGAATTCTGGTAATGCAGGGCGACACGGTAGCCGCGGCCATGCAGGTCGGAGGCCAGTGCCGCGCCGATGCGGCGGCCGGCACCGGTAATCAGGACCACGGCGGAATCATTCGGCATCATCGGATCTCGGTTCAAAACAGGACACAGACAAGGTATCCTGAACGGGCATCAATGACCAGTGAAAGCCCGCATGGAATTGCCCCGCCCCTCCGAGGAGGCGCTCGCCCACAGCGCACGCCTGACCGACATCATCCACCAGGCCATCGCGCTCGAGCAGGGCGCGATTCCATTCGCACGCTTCATGGAACTGGCCTTGTACGCGCCGGGCCTGGGCTATTACAGCGCGGGTGCCCGTAAATTCGGCGCGGATGGCGATTTCGTGACCGCCCCCGAACTCGGTGGCGGTTTTGCCTATGCTTTGGCCCAGGCTGGCGCCGGCATTCTGGCCCAGCTTGAGGGTGACGGGATCTGGTTCGAGATCGGTGCCGGCACCGGCGCGCTTGCCGAAAAGACCCTGAAATGTCTGCAGCAATTGGACCGGCTTCCTGCCGCCTATTGGATCCTCGAGCCGAGTGCGGATCTTCGTGAGCGGCAACACGCCCATTTGCAGGCCAGTCTGCCGCCCGAATTGTTCGCCCGCTGCGTCTGGCTGGACGCACCGCCGGAGCAGCCCTGGCAGGGAATGCTGGTGGCCAATGAAGTCATCGATGCACTGCCGGCCACCCGCTTCATCAAGGAAGAGGGCGAGGTCTACGAAGAATGCGTCGCGCTCGATGCCAAGCAGCAGTTCGCGCGGGTGATGCGTCCGGCCGATGCACTGGTCAGCGGCGCGGTGCGCCATCTCGAGCGTTACCTGCAGCGGGAATTCGAGGAAGGTTATTGTTCGGAAGTGCTGCCGCAACTGCCGTATTGGATCCAGGCCGTGGCCGGCACCATGCGCCGCGGTGGCATGCTGTTCATCGACTACGGTTACCCGCGCTCGGAATTTTATCTGCCCGAGCGTGACGACGGCACCCTGATCTGCCATTACCGGCACCGCGCGCATGGCGATTATTTCGTCTGGCCGGGGTTGCAGGATCTGACCGCCTCGGTGGATTTCACCGCTTTGGCCGAGGCCGGCACCAGTGCCGGATTCCAGCTGGCCGGCTATTGTTCCCAGGCCAGCTTCCTGCTGGCCAACGGCCTGGCCGAATACATCGCCGGGTATGAAAGCGGCATGGATGAAATCACGCGTTATCGCGAAAGCCAGATGGTCAAGAAGTTGGTTCTGCCCGGCGAAATGGGCGAGCGTTTCCAGTTCATGGGTTTCGCCAGAGGTGTCGATTTCAGCGCAGCATTCGCCCAGGGCGATCTGCGTTACCGTCTGTGAATCCGCTGCGCTGGCCGCGCCTGTGGGTGGCGCTCTGGCTTGCCGGTATGGCAATCGGCGCCTACCTGTCGCTGCGCGCCGGCATTCTGCGTGAACCCGTCATTCCGCACCTCGATAAACTCATTCATGCCCTGGGCTACGGGGTTCTGGCCATACTGGCCTGCGGCCTGTTCGCGCCCGGAAATGCACGCCGCGCGGCATTGCTCTGGTTGCTGCTGTTCGGCGGCTTGATTGAATTGGCGCAGGGCGTATGGGCCGTCAACCGGCTGGCTGATCCGTGGGATCTGCTGGCCAACGCCTGCGGCATCGGGCTTGCGGCATTACTGTTTCGACGGGTCAATGTTCTGACGGCGGTTGAACGCTGGATTCGGAACTAGCGTTTAGCGCCAGGCCGAACGGTTTTCCCAGGACGGATCGGGATGCCAGGTTCCCATCCATTCCAGCAGTGCCCCGAACGGCAGCGGGCGCGCAATGGCATAGCCCTGGCCATGGGTGCACCCGATTTCCAGCAGGATGCGCCCATGCTCCAGGGTTTCCACGCCCTCGGCAATGACTTTGCGGTCGAGGCCGCGGGCCAGATCCAGAATGCCCTTGAGCAGGATGACGTCTTCGGGACGCTCGGTGATGCCGCGCACGAAGCTCTGGTCGATCTTCAGGGTCTGCACCGGCAACTTGCGTAAATAGGTCAGTGAGGAGTATCCCGTTCCGAAGTCATCCAGCGAGAAACTGACGCCGAATTCCGCGCACTCACGGATGATTTCAAATACGTGGTCAAGATCATCCACTGCGCTGGTTTCCAGAATTTCAAGTTCAAGCTGGCAACGTTGCTTGCAGCTGCAGTTGCCCAAGCGTGTGCGCAGCTGTTCGACGAAATCCGTTTTTTCGAGATGACGCGCCGAAATATTGACACTGATGGTCAGTGCCAGATCATGCAGGCGCAGACGCCCGCAGTCGACCAAGGCCTGATCGATGACCCAATCGCCGAAGGGGATTTCAAGCACGGTGCCCTGGATGTCGGGAAGAAAGGCACCCGGCGGCAGCAGGCCGCGCTCAGGGTGGTTCCAGCGTGCCAGGGCCTCTAAGCCAATGATCTGGCCGGTGGCCATGTTGACCTTGGGCTGGTAGTACAGCTCGAATTCGCCGGCCGCCAAACCCGATTTGGCGCGCTCCAGATTTTCATTGTGCATGCGCAGATCATGGTCATAGGCCTCATCGAAAATCTGGAAGCGGTTACGGCCGGCCTGCTTGGCGTGATACATGGCCTGGTCGGCCTGCCGCAGCAATTGCTCGGCGCTGTATTCCAGCATTTGCGGATAGAAGGTGATGCCGATACTGGCGCTGACCGAGAGCGAAAAATCACCGTAGGGTATGGGGGTGGCGATGCTGACCAGGATGCGGTTGATCACCGAGAGTGATTCCTGTTCGGCGCTCAACCCGGTGATGACGGCCACGAATTCATCGCCGCCGAGCCGGGCCACGGTTTCGTGGGCACGCATACAGCTGGTGATGCGTTCGGCGATGGTGATCAATACGTGGTCGCCGGCTTCGTGACCGTAGTCATCGTTCACTTCCTTGAAGCCGTCGAGATCGATGAAGGCGATGGCCAGTTTCTTGCTGTCGCGCTGGCTCTTTGACAGCTCCAACTGCACACGGTCGGCCAACAGCACACGGTTGGGCAGGCCGGTCAGGCTGTCGTAATAGGCGTTGTATTCCAGTTGCCGCTGCTGTTCTTTCTGTATGCTGATGTCGGTGAACAGAGCGATGTAGCTGCTTGGATTGCCCTCGGTATCGAACACCGTGCTGATGGCCAGCTGCTCCGGATAGACTTCGCCGGACTTCTTCCGGTTCCAGATTTCACCGGTCCAGTAATGTTCGGTTTTGAGTTTTCCCCACATCGCCTCGTAAAACTCACGGCCATGCCGGCCGGAGCTGAAATGCCCCGGGGTTTTGCCGAGGACTTCCTCGCGGCTGTAGCCGGTGATTTTGCTGAAAGCGATATTGGTCTCGATGATGCGCGCGTTCAGGTCGGTGATGATGATGCCTTCGTGTGCGCTGGTGAATACGCTGGCGAACAGCTGCAGCTGCTGTTCGGCGATGACCTGGCGGGTAATCAACTGGCAGGTGCCGAAGGCGCGCACAGCGATGCCTTCGGCATCGCGTTCGAACTCCGCGCGCTCACGGAGCCAGCGCACTTCATCGTTGACGACAATCCGGTGCCGGACATCGTACTTATCGCCTTTAAGTGCAGCTCGCCATGCTTTGTCTACTGCTTCCCGGTCATCGGCATGGATGTGCTCGAAGAAGATGGGCAACGTCATGGGCGTGTTCGGAGATATACCGAAAATATGGTAGATTTCTTCGCTCCAATTGATGCTGCCGCTGGCAATGTCCAGCGTCCAGCTACCGATTCGGGCCACGCTCTGTGCCCGACGGAAATCATCCAAGGTCGCTTGGAGTTCATCGTTGAGGTGTACGCGCGCTTGTCGCCCTTCAACCAGTTGCTGGTGCGCCTTTGCCAGTTTCGGCAGGATGCCATCACTGCCTTGGGTATGGCGATAAAGCCCGGGATCGACTTTTTCATCGGTCAGGTGGGCGATGGCATCGAACACCTGAACAATCGATCCACCCATAATGTTGTGCAGGCTGCGGTTGATGCGCCAGATATTCAGCAGAAAAATGATCGCGATGAAAATGAAGAGTGCGCGAAGGCGGTCCGCTCTTTGCTTTGCCTCCCTTACATTATCAAGTTCATGGGCCTTGACGCGCTGATTGAATTCTTGGATATTCCAAATCACCAAGGCCTTTTCCCTGCGGTATTCGGCATTAAAAAGCAGCTCCATGGCGGGATGGTGGGATATGTTGAAATCATGCGGAATCTTTTCAATCAGGGAAAAAACCTCTTTCTCCTTTTCCGCCAGTCCATCCCCCAGGGTTTTCGCGCGGTTTAGGAAATCAAGGTCTGCCTGCTTCAAGTCAAGCATCTGCATACGCTGTTTCAGGGGCAGCTTTTTTCTGGCGAGGCGGGCCTGTAATCCCAGGCTTGGGTTCCAGTAATACTGGCTGGCCTCAATCGGCACTGCCAACAGCCCGTTTTCCGAATCAGACAATTGGTGGTAAGCGGATAGAAAATTTTTGTTACCGGTGACGGCATAGGTGCGTGCCAGCCGTGCGGCGATTTCCGAGGTATTCAGCAGTTCGTTAGCCAGTTCATTCGATTTGACCAGTCGATCATTGGCTTTGTCGACATCGTGTTCCGAATAGATATAGAAACCGAAAGTCGTGGCCAAGCTCAGAACCAGCAGTGCGGCAATCCCGAGCCCGCGCACGACCGGATTGTTCAGTATCTGCTTGACCACTCAGTGCTCCTTGGCCGCGGCAATGGCTTCAATGCGGGCTTTGCGCAGTGCTTCGCCGATGGCCGGCCCGGCGGGATTTCCGGGAAGCTGCGCTGCCCGGACCGCGTCCCGCGCCACGACAGGCACTCGAGCGGACGGCGACGCCCGGCAAGGAGAGCATCGTCGACGTGGCGGC
>JBEAYK010000073.1:0-7900 GCA_041159305.1 Pseudomonadota bacterium | reverse complement strand
GGTGATGTGGCCGAACAATGCCGCGAAAGCCTGCGCAATCTGCGCGCCCTGCTCGACGAAGGCGAAAAGCATGGCGGCGTACCGTTTGCATTTGGTCAGTGCCGGGCCTTGCGTGTCTACATCCGTGACCCGCTTAACCTGCATGCGGTGCGCGCGGTGTTCGAGGCCAGCGGCCTGCCGCCGGAAAACATCGTGTATCTCCATGGCGAGGTCTGCCGGCGCGAGCTCGCGGTCGAGCTGGAAGGCGTTTTCGCCGCCTGAACCGCCCGGAAATTTCTGCTATAGTCCGGCCTAAGCGCAGGGCAATGCCGCACCGCTGCGCACCTTCAAAGAATGCGGCGCTCAGGGGAAATCGCAATGGAAAATACCAACGCAACGTGGTTCAAGCTTGCTGTTCTGTATTTGATCATCGGTGTCGCGCTCGGTCTGCACATGGCCAAATCCGGCAATCACGGCATGTATCCGGTGCACGCGCACATCAACCTGCTCGGCTGGGTGTCGATGGCGCTGTTTGGCCTGATCTACCGGCAGATTCCGGCAATGGCCGGCAACAAGCTAGCGAAAGCGCACTTCTGGATTTACAACCTGGCGCTGCCGGTCAATATGGCGACGCTGTATATGTATCTGGGCGGCAATGCCGATATCGAACCGGTGCTCGGCGTGGCATCCATGGTGCTCGGTCTGGCCATCGCCATTTTCGCCATCAATGTGCTGAAAAACGCGAAGTAAGTCGCGTTGTACCGCTGAAAGAAAAGGCGCCTTGCGGCGCCTTTTCTCATTTCGCTTTCAGATTGGCTTCAAACAGTTCGTAGATCCGCCGGTACTGGTCGTACCAGCTTTCCGGCTGCACGTAGCCGTGGCGTTCGAGCGGATAGGAGGCCATGGTCCAGTTGTGCTTTTTCATTTCTATCAGACGCTGCGACAGCCGCACCGAATCCTGATAGAACACGTTGTCATCCATCATGCCATGGCTGATCAGCAACGCGCCTTTCAGGTTCTGCACGTATTCGATCGGTGAGGATTTCCGGTAAGCCTCCGGATCGATGTCCGGCGTGTTCAGGATGTTGGACGTGTATTCGTGGTTGTAGCTGGTCCAGTCGGTGACCGGGCGCAGCGCGGCGCCGGCCTTGAAGGCTTCCGGGGCACGGAACAGCGCCATGAAGCTCATGAAGCCGCCGTAGCTACCGCCGTAGATGCCGACATTGGATCGGTCACCCTGATGATTGGCGACCATGTAATCGATGCCGTCGAGATAATCCTCGAGCTCCGGATGGCCCATCTGCCGATAGATCGCGGTCCGCCAGTCGCGGCCGTAACCTTCCGAGGCGCGGTAGTCCATGTCGAGCACCACATAACCCTGCTGCACCAGCAGGTTGTGGAACATCTGCTCGCGGAAATACACCGGGTAACGTGCGCTCACATTCTGCAGATAGCCGGCGCCGTGCACGAACATCGCGATCGGGTATTTTTTTCCGGCCTCGGCGTTTTTCGGCCGGTACAGTTTCGCCCAGATCACGCCGGCGCCGTGTTTGGACGGCACCTGCACGTATTCCGGCTCGATCCAGTTGCGCGCCTTGAACTCCGCGCTGCGGGTGTCGGTCAGTTTCCGCGTCTCGCCGTTGCCGGCATCCACCACGGCCAGCTGCACCGGCAGGTAGCTGCCCGAGTAGCGCACGGCCAGACGTTTGCCGTCCGGCGACAGGCTGAAGTCCTCGACGCCATCAAGGGCCGTCACTTCGCGCAGATCGCTCCCGTCGCGGTTGACGCGGCAGACTTCGTAATCGCCCGGCCAGCGGCGGTTGCACAGGAAGTAGGCCTGACTGCCCTCGGCATTCCACTGCACGCTGCTGGCTTCGTAGTTGCCGGAGCTCAGCATTTTCGCGGTTTTGCCTTCACCCACATACAGATGGCTGTAGCCGCTCTGTTCAGACAGATACCAGAAGCGGTTGTCGGGCAGGAAGCCGAATTCGTTGAAGCTCCAGTTGATCCAGGCCTGATCGGTCAGGCGGTGACGGACGGTCAGTTTGCCGCCGGCGAAATCGACGCCGACCAGCCAGCGGTCCTTGTTGTCGATGGCGCGCACCATCAGCGCGACCTGTGTGCCGTCGGCGCTCCACGCCGCCGGGACCTCCATACGCACCGCCCGGCTGCCTTTCAGCGCATCGAGCTTCTGTGTCTTGCGCAACGAAGCCAGCGGATCGGTGGCGATTCCGGGCAGTGCCGAAAAATCGAGCTCGCGCACACGCTGCGTACGTACGTCAACCAACCACAGTTTCTGCGCCAGCGGCATGTTGCGGCCGACCCGCGTGCGCACGTTTTCGAATTCCTCGAAGCCGCTCTCGGTCACGTACTTCGGCATCTTGCCGGTCTGGCCTTCATCGGCCCCTTTCTCTGTGGTGGTGACCAGGGCGTAGCGGCCATCCGGCGACAGCGTACTGCCGGAAATATCGAGCTTGCTGCCGAGGTAGGTGGCCGGCATCGCACCACTGCCGTCTCCGGCACGTCGGTCATCGCGGTCCTTGTTCATTGCTTCGCGTTCGGCTTTCTGCCGGGCCAGAGTGGCGATCAGACGGAGTTCATGCGCGCTTGCAGCACTCGGCGGCGGTATTTTCTTCGGGTCGTTTTCCGTTTTCAGTTGCAGCACCGGCTCGATCAGTCCGTTCCGTGCGGCGAACCAGTCGTTGCCGCGCTGGAACAGGACGCTGCCATCGCTGCCGAAGACCGGATTGGATTCGGCTTCCGCGCTCTTGGTGATCTGCGTCAGGCTGTTGCTGCCGAGCTGGCGCAGGAAAACATCGCCCTGGCGCACGAAAAGCGCGCGCTGACGGCTGCGGTCGAAACTCTGCTGGGCTTCGTCGAGCTCTGCCCAGCCTGTGTTCTCAACGCGTTGGCTGGTGCCGTCCGCGCCGACACGGTAGGTGGCGCGTACCGGACTGCCTGTCAGCTTCTGGCGGTAGAACACACTGCCGGAATCGGCCGACCACCAGGCCTGTTCGACCGGCGTGCCGATCCAATCCGGATGGGTCATGGCCTGGTCGAGCGAGATCGGTGTCTGCGCACAAACGGCGGTACTGAAAACAAAGGCGGAAAGGGACAAAAGACGGCGGGCGGACATGCGGTATTCCTCGATGAAAACTCCCATAGCGTACCAAATAATAAAGGGCTTTCCTGAAAGCGCGTTGTAGAGGACAATGAGGCAAAGGCCTTGGACCGCGTATGCCCGTTTTCGTCTACAAATCCCTGCGCAAACCGGATACCTACCTGTATTTGCCGAAAGCCGATGCTTTCGCATCCTTGCCTGAAACCGTCGCCGCGCCTTTGCAGCCTTGGCAGTTCGTGCTGGAGTTCGAACTTGCGCCCGGACGGCGCCTCGCGCGTGTCGATGCCGCCGTGCTGCGGGCCAACCTCGATGCCCAGGGCTTTCATCTGCAGTTCCCGCCAAGCGTATTGGATCCCTTGGTCGCCGGAGGCGTGGGCGATGGTTGAATTCGGTGAGCTGGCGCTGAAACTGGCCGTGTTTCATGCCGTCATGGTGGAATTGCTGAAGGCCGGCGCTCACCCGAAGCAATGGCGTTTTGTGCCGATGCTGAAATCGATCGCGTATGTTGCCGGCGCCTGGCTGCTCTTGCAGTGCGGTTTGGCGCTGCTCTTGATCTGGCCGATACAGGCGGTGCAGCAGACCCAGAGCCTGTTGTCGGCGCTGGCCCTGTCGGTTGCGGCCGGCCTTGTTGTGCTGGGGCTTCAGCGCATTTGGCCGAACTGGGCGCAATGGCAGCAGGACTACCGGCAAGGCTGGCCAACGCTTGATGCCACGCATCCACTGTTTGCATTCTGGCGTTCGGCATTGGCGGGCTTCGTGCTGTTGCTATTGGCCATGCCTGCACTGTTGACCGCGGCCGGCTGGGCGTTCTGGCCGCAGGCCTCCAGCCTTTGGTTGCTGGCTTACGGCGTGCTCGCGCTGCTTTGGCATGCGGTGGCGGTCAATATCTCCTTGCCGAAAGCGGCGCCAGCCAGCGAATCGGCAATGGCGTCCGTTCCCGTCATCGCAAAATCCCAGGCGCCATCGCTCGATCCGGACATCGCTTTGTTGCAGGCCGTGCATAACGGACAGGTAGATGCGGCATTGCAGGCGCTAGAAGCCGGTGCCAATCCACATCAGTTACCGACCGCCGGCGCCAAGGACCAACGCAGCCTGATGATGATTGCCGGCACCCTCAGCGATCTGCGCCTGATGCGTATGTTGATTGGCAAAGGCGTGGATGTGAATGCGTTCCATGCCGGACTGAACCCCTTGCTCAGCGCCACTCGCGACAGCTGGCATGGCCGCTCGGAAGCGGTGACCATGCTGTTGACCAACGGCGCCCGTACCGATGTCACCGACTCGGACGGCAACACGCCGCTGCATCATGCCATGCGCAGCACCGATGCCGCCGTCGCCGCATTGCTGTTGGATGCCGGTGCCGATATCGAAGCCGTCAACTGGGACGGCTATACGCCCTTGGCCTTGGCCTGCCAGGCGGCCAATTGGCGTGTTGCCCGTTATATGCTGGAACGCAAGGCCAAAGTCGAGCCGGCCGGAGCGGTACCGGTGATGATTGCCGCCGCCGGTGCCGAGGATGATGAAATCGGCATTCGCCTCCTTCACAAACACAAAGCCAAGGTGGATGTACGCAATGCCGTACAAATGACACCCTTGATGGTGGCCGCACAGGCCGGGCTGACGGAAGTGGTTTCAGCGCTTCTGGAGCTCGGCGCCCAGGTCAATGCCCAGGACGATGCCGGCATCACCGCATATATGTTGGCGGCACAGGCAGGCGAGGTCGAGGTACTCAAGCGCCTGCAGGCCCAGCCGAAACTGTCACATACCGCCGTGGATGCGCAGGGCCGCAGCGCGCTCGACCACGCGCTGGCTAACGGACGCTGGTCAGCGGTGGCCAGCATCGATCCGGCGTATGCTTTGCCGGAACATTTCAGCGAAGCACCTCTGCCTGAGCGTCGCAGCAGTGGCGGCCAGCAATTGTTTGCCGTGCTTGGTTCGGGCGATATCGCGGCCGCCGAAGACTTACTTGGTGCGGGCTTACAGCCGGTAAGTACCGAATTGGCGGAACTGTTGTTGTCCTTCTGTCAGCAGGATCGGCGCGAGGTCGTGTCGTGGTTGCTCGGCCATGGCGCCAGTGTGTTCAGCAGCGATACTCAGGGCCGCAGCGTTTACGGGCGGCTGATGGCGGGCACCCAGAATCTTGCCGGACTGCTCGGCTACCTGATGGCCTTGCCGGTACCGATCAGCGGGACGGGCACATTGTCCACCTATCTGGAATGCTGTCTGCGTAATGATTTCCATCGTCGTGCCGATGAACAGACCGCCCTGCAGTTGCTGCAACAGGGCGCTGACCCGTTCGGTTCCTTAACCGGCGCTTCGCCACTGGTTTTGGCCGTTCGGCTGGGCTGGCAGCGCGTCGTGGATGCTCTTTTGGCCTGTGGTTGCGATGTCAATGCATCGGATGCTGCCGGGTTGACGGCACTGCATCACGCCGCCCTGCTGGGCCGTGACGGCATGCTGAAAGCACTCATCCTCGCCGGCGGTGATCCCGAACGACGCGCCCGTGATGGGCAAAGCGCGCTTGCGTGATGGGCAAAGCGCGCTTGGCGTGGCACTGCTCAATGGCAATACCGCGTCGCTTGCGTGGCTGTCATGGCCGAACTGGCATCTTCCGGGCCGGCGCTTGTGCGGCCAGGATATTCCGGCGGCGGTTCTCGCTGCCGATGCCGAAGCCGTTAAGCGTCTACTGGAGCTCGGTCTGCCGGTGAATGCCTTCGACAGCAAAGGTTCGACGGCGCTGATCCATGCCTGCGGCCAGGGCCAGACCGCATTGGTCCGGTTGCTGCTGGCACAGGGCGCGGATGCCGGTGTTGCCGCCGCAAGCGGCGTCAAGATGACGAGCGTGCGATGCATTCTGCTTGGGTTATTTTTTGCCCGTGCTACCGAAACCGCCTTCACCACGCTCACTGTCCTCGAATGACTCAACCACCCTGAATCCTACCTGCAACACGGGCACGATGACTAGCTGCGCGAGGCGCTCCATAGGATTCAGCACAAAACTTGCGCTGCCGCGGTTCCAGGTAGACACCATCAGCTCGCCCTGATAGTCCGAGTCAATCAATCCGACCAGATTGCCTAGCACGATGCCGTGCTTGTGGCCCAGGCCGCTGCGCGGGAGGATCATCGCCGCATACGCGGGATCGGCGATGTAGATCGCAAGACCCGTGCGAATCAGGTGCGTACTGCCGGGCTCCAGCGTCAGCGGGGCATCAATGCAGGCACGCAAATCCAGTCCGGCACTGCCGGCGGTCGCATAAGTGGGTAATTGCTCCTGAAGACGCGGGTCAAGTATTTTTACGTCGATGGTTTTCATGCGGATGGTCGTTGGTACAGTCGTTGTGCGATTTCTTTGATCAGGGTCTGCGCCAGTGCATCTTTGCTGGCGCGCGGCAGATGGTGATGACCCTGCGCGTCAAACAGAACCAGCTCGTTATCATCCTTGCCGAAGGTCTGGTGACCGATATTGCCGACCAGTAGAGGAATATGTTTTTTCTCTCGCTTTGCGGCGCCATGCGCGAGCAAGTCTTCGGATTCAGCTGCAAAGCCGACGCAGTAAGGCGGCGAGGGGAGTGCGGCCACCGCCGCCAGAATGTCGGGGTTCTGTTCGAACTGCAGCGAGGGTGTCTGACCCGCCTGCTTCTTGATCTTTTGCTCGCTCACCGAGGCTACGCGCCAGTCGGCCACGGCAGCGACTCCAATGAACAGATCTTGCCCGGAGATTTGCGACATCACGGCATCATGCATCTCTCTCGCTGTGGTCACGGGTAGTAGCGTGACACCCGCGGGTCGGGATAATGCGGTGGGGCCAGACACGAGCGTCACCTCGGCACCCGCAGCGCGGGCCACACGCGCAATCGCATAGCCCATTTTGCCCGACGAGAGATTGGTAATACCTCGCACCGGATCAATCGGCTCAAACGTTGGGCCGGCGGTGATCATGACTTTTTTGCCCGCGAGCAGTTTCGGATAAAAGAAAGCGGACAAGTCCTCGAGTAGCTGCTCGGGTTCCATCATGCGGCCCAGTCCCGTCTCACCACAGGCCTGATCGCCGGCGACCGGCCCAAGCAGGCTCACACCATCTTTGCGCAGTTGCTCAACATTACGCTGCGTGGCCGGGTTCTCCCACATCTCGACATTCATCGCGGGAGCCACGAGCATAGGTACCGTCGCTGGTCGTGCAAGACACAAGGTCGACAGCAAATCATCTGCCGCACCATGTACCAGCTTGCGCATGAAGTCGGCCGAGCAGGGCGCGATCACGATGGCATCGGCATCGCGTGAGAGATCGATATGCGCCATGTTGTTGGAGATGCGACTGTCCCACTGGTCGGTATAGACTGGCTTTCCCGACAAGGCTTGCATTGTCACCGGTGTGATGAAATGCCGCGATGCCTCGGTCATTACGACCTGCACGCTGGCGCCGGCTTTCACCAGTCCGCGCGCAAGCTCGGCGGCTTTGTAGCACGCAATGCCACCAGTCAGCCCCAGCACGATTTTTTTGCCAGCGAGGTTCATGTTGTCCTTATGCCCGGCGCGCGCAAAGCGAAGCCTCAGCGATTGACACGGCGAAATTCATCCAGCACAAACAGCAGTGCACCGACGGTGATCGCGCTGTCCGCTACGTTGAACGCTGGCCAGTGCCAGCCTGCGAGATGGAAGTCCAGGAAATCGATCACATGACCATAGGCTACACGATCAATCAGGTTACCGAGCGCGCCGCCCAGAATCAGCGCCAGTGCCCAGCAGAACAGGCGCTGCCCGGGATGTCGTTTCAGCATCCACAGGATGAATAGTGAGGCC
>JBEAYK010000072.1:0-5732 GCA_041159305.1 Pseudomonadota bacterium | reverse complement strand
TACACACCCAGCGCAATGGCATCGCCGTAGTCATTGGCTTCGGCGCCGAGGTCGCCGGTCAGGCTGTTGGTGATGCTGATGCTGCCGCCGTTGGATACGGCCTGCAGGCCGGCGGTGAAACCGCCATCGTTTTCGGAAACTACAATGCCACTGTTGGTGACAGTAATATCCTGTGCAGCTTCGACTCGTGCACCAACTGTAAATCGCTCGCCCCAGTTGCCGCCATCCTGAACTACAGCAATAACACCGGTATTTTCGAAAGACACATCACCCTGAAACGAAACTGCGGACACGCCGGTTCTGTTTGCACTGTTCCAATCGCCGTTGTCGTCATTAATCACTACAAAGCCATCATTGACGAAGGTCAAATCATTATCGTTCCAGACCACCATGCCTTCGGTATTATCGGTGTAGATGGAACCATCCATTTCGACAGTGGCCGGATCGAAGGTGTCGAAGACGTCAAGCGCGTAGCCGTTTCCAGACTGCAGCGTGGTATCACCGAAGTCACCGAAGCAGAACACGTCATTGATGACGGTGATGCAAGTGCCCGCCTGCGCCGCCGGCGCAACTACCGCCGTGGCCAAGCCCAGTGCAAGCGCGCGTCGCAACGCTTTAACGGTCTGGCTGACTTTGTAGGTGCGGTTCAGGTTGTAACGGGCTTTAGACTTACGTGTCATGGGTGCATCCCCTGAGTAGAAAAATGAATTCGGTTGAAAAATCGTGCGGTGCGCTTCAGAAACTACAGCGGAATTGTGACCAATTCGTTGACATCACTGAAAAACACCACGGAATTTTGCCGGCACCCATGCCCATAAAACGGGGGAACGGGTACTTTGCTCGAATAGTGAACACCCCATGAATGGCAATGTCAATAAGCTGATTTAGATTTTGAATGCTCACAAAGCTGAATATTTCACCGAAATTGTCTGCATTTTTGTATTTTGTTCCACGAATTTGCGTGAAACACCCGTCAAATCAGCCTTTTCCTGCGGATATTTCTTTTTCCACAGGCGGGTCGTGCTTGATTCAGATCAAAAAAAAAGGCGGATTTTTTTACTGATGCCGACTTCAAAATGTGAACTAGTTCTCATTTAGCCGGTTTTTGCGCAAAAATCCGCCAACGCACGGCTTGGGCATTGCTCGGTGCACCGGGCACATCGGCCACCGGCGCATCAGCCGGCGGCGGGGCGAAATGCAAGAGATGGAAACCTGCGGCATCGAACGGCGCACGCAGTTGCTCAGCATCGGCAATCAAATACATGCGGTGGTGGGCACCGTACAACCAGGCACAGTGCCGCGCGAGCGCTGCATCCACGCCCAATGCCGCACCGTGCAGCGCGGCCACGCGTTCGGCCTTGTCCTGCAGGGCACCCACTTCCTCCGGGGGATAACGGCTAATCAATGCGGTTTCATCCGGCCGCACCCGCTGCGCGGTGATAACCGCGCCGCCGGGCTTGAGCAGGGCATGCCACTGCCGGACCAGCTGCAACCGTTGCGCGGCATCGAAAAAGGTCAGGAACGAGTGGGTGCAGATCAGATCGTAGGCCTCAGCCCCTTCTATATAGTTAAGAATATCGGCCTGCACGGTGCGGATCGGCAGGCCGGCGCGTTCGGCATATTGGCGGCACAGCGCCAGCGGCGTGGCGCAGCAGTCCAGCACGGTGATGTCCAACCCAACCGGGGCGGCGTCCCGGCAGGCGGCGATGCGCGCCAGCATGCCGGCATCGGCGGTTCCCGAGATCAGAATCCGGCGGGCCCCACCGGCAAGGGCGGTGCGCAGCTGTGGCAGCAGGAAGTCATCGTCCGATTTCAGGCTGATAAACACCCCCAGACCCTTCAGCACCGGCCAACTGGTGTGGTACCAACTGCAGTCGCCGAAGGGGTTGCCGGCGCACAGGCTTGGCGCTTCCGCCAAGGCCAGGGCGATGGCTTCCCGCGGGTACTCAACGATATCGCTCATAGGGTTGCCTCGGGAATAGCGCAGATGGCGGCAAAATACTTGCCACCGGGCGAACGCGGAATGCTGTCCATATAAGTGAAGGCAAGTCGGGTTTCCGGACCGAATTCTTCACTGAAGCGCGCACGGATGCGGGCCTCGAACGGCGCAAGATCCGGCACGCCACGCGGCACCGCACGGATGGTGAATTGATGGATCTGCTCCTGCACCACCTGGAACTGGCGGATTTCCGGAGAATCGCGGAAGCTGGGCGACAGACTGGTGAACAGCATCTGGCTGCCGTCGGCACGGCGCAGCAGACCGCGCATCTTGCCGGCGATGCGGGTGATGGCCGGCAGGCCGATGCGGCCGCAGTCGCACACCGCGTTCTCGGCCAGATCGCCGAGCGCATAGCGGATCAGGGTACTGTGCTGGTTGAAGTAATCGGTCACCACCACCTGCCCGGGCACGCCCGGCGGGCAGGCGCGGCCTTCGGCATCAAGAATCTCAACCCCCAGCTTGTGCGCCATGATGTGGTAATTTTCCGGCCGGTGCGGGCAACGAACGGCAATCATGCCGAGTTCGACTGAACTGTAGGTGACGATCGGCACGGCATTCGGAAAGGCCTGCCGGATCAGATCGTCCATATGATCATCGTAAGCTTCCGACATGGCGGTGATGCGGCGGATGAAGGGCAGGGTCTCGCCGCGCTCGATCAGATGCCGGCACAGACGCTCGAGATTGGTCGGATAGGAAATCAGCGAGACCGCGCCATGCCGCGCGTGCTGGTCCTTGATGAAAGCGAACTGGTCGTCCAACGGGGAATCGACTTCGAGGGTGTGGTCATTGGCGGCGTGAGTGGCCAGCGCCACGATTTTCATATGCACCAAGCGGCCGCCATACCAGTCAACCAGCCGCTGGGTATCCTCGGCTTCCATCCGGTGCCGTGCATCCTGCCAAGACACCCGCACCGGCATGGAGGTGGAGCCCGAAGTATGTCCGCGTGCCGGATGACCATTCAACAGCAGATCATTGTGTTCCTGCACCATGGCCCGGGTGATGACCGGCAGCGGCCGGGAAATATCGGTGTGAAAGTGTTGGTAAAACGGGTGATGGGTATGCGCCCACTGCACGATTTGCGCGAAATACCGCGCGGCATACGGCCGGTCGCGGAAGCTTTCCGGAATCCAGACTGCGCTCATGCCGGATCCTTCAGGCCGACGAACTCCATGTATTTGCCACCGGGCAGACGTGGAATGTCGGTGCACCAATCGAATGCCATGTCGGTTCCGGCACCGAAATGGCCCATGAACAACTCCCGCATGCGGGTCTCGAATGCCGCCGTATCGGCACCCTCACGGGCAATCACCCGCAGTAGGAAACGCGCGGGGGCTTGCTGGATCACCTGATACTGGCGGACTTCGGCCGAATCCCGGATGTGCGGTGACAGTTCGGTGCTGAACACATAATGGCCATCGGGATGGCGCAGCAGACCGCGCTGCTTGCCAAGCAAGCGGGTCAATGCCGGCAAATCGATTTGGCCGCAATCACAACGCACCGGCGCCGCCAAATCGCCGATGGCGTAGCGGATGAACGGCATCGCACGGTTGACGTAGTCGGTGATCACGATCTGGCCGACTTCGCCTTCGGCGCAGGGCCGGCCGTCGGCATTCAGGAATTCGACGCCGAGCTTGTGCGCCATGATGTGGTAGTTGTCCGGATTGTGCGGACAGCGGCCGGCAATCATGCCGGTCTCGGTGCAGGAATAGGTGGCGGCGATGCGGGCATTCGGAAACGCTTCGGCAATGCAGGCTTCCTGGCTCGGTTCGAACAGCTCCGACATGCACACCAGCCGCTCCAGCCCGGGAATCGTCTGTCCACTTTGTTTTAAATGCACGGCCAGCTGCACCAGATTGGTGGGGTAGCTGATCAAGGACCGTGCACCGTACCGGTGGATGCGCTCGTTCAAAAAAGCGAGCTGCTGCGTTACCGGACTGGCGACTTCGAAACTGTTGTCTTTTTTTTCATGCGCGCTCAGGGCCACGATCTTCACGTGCTCAAGCACGCCGCCGTACCAGCCGGCATAGGTGAGGTTGTCCTTCTGGTCCAGACGGCTGCGCGGCGCACCCCAATGCACGCGCACCGGAACAGAGGTCGCGCCGGAGGTTTTGCCGGTGACCGCACGGCCGTCGAGCAGCTCATCGTTGTGGGCTTGCAGGATTTCGCGGGTCAGCAAAGGCGGCACGCCGCCCTCGGCATGGAAGTGCCGGTAAAACGGCGAATGCTCGCGCGCCCACTGCGCGATTTGCCGGAAATGGCGTTCGGCATACGGGCGACCGCGGAATGATTCGGGAATGTCGAGGTCGGACATGGCGGCCATCAGGAATTTATTCCATCATCTGCAATGGCGCCGGCAAAAGCAAGCGGGGCATCCGCTACAATATCCAGATGATTCGGAACGCCCCTGAGCGCACCACGAAAGCCAGCGCCTATTGGCAATTGATCCGCGGCGACCGTCCAGTCGGCACGCTGTTGCTGCTTTGGCCGACATTATGGGCGCTGTGGCTGGCTGCTGAAGGGTTTCCGCCACCGGAACTGCTGCTGATCTTCGCTGCCGGGGTCTGGCTTACGCGCTCGGCCGGCTGCATCATCAATGACTATGCCGACCGATGGCTCGATCCCCAGGTCGAACGCACCCGCACCCGGCCCTTGGCGCGCGGCGCACTGAGCGGCCGTGAGGCACTGACGGCGTTTGTGCTGATGATGTTGGTCGCATTTGGACTGGTGCTGTTGACCAACACGCTCACCATTGGGCTCAGCCTAGTCGGCGCAGTATTGGCCGCGACTTACCCGTATTTGAAGCGACACACCTATTTTCCACAGGTGTATCTGGGTATCGCCTTCGGCTGGGGTATTCCAATGGCCTTCGCGGCGGTACAGGGCCGGATTCCGCAAAGTGCCTGGCTGCTGTTTCTGGCCAATCTGCTGTGGACCACGGCTTACGACACCTGGTATGCCATGGTCGACCGCGAGGACGACCTGAAAGCCGGCGCCAAATCTCTGGCGATTTTCCTCGGCGACATGGATCTGCTGGCCATCGGTCTGATGCAGGCGGGATTCCTGACCAGCCTGGTGCTGCTCGGCCGGCAGTACCATTTCGGCCTGCCGTATTTCATCTGCATTGCCCTGGCCGGCGTGGTGATTCTGTGGCAATTCAAAATCGCCACCCTGCGCCACCGGGAAGACTGCTTCCGCGCTTTCCTGAGCAATCAATGGGTCGGCCTGCTGGTGTTCATCGGCTTCGTGTTGGCACTGATTTAAGTTACACGCGCCAAACACCAGACGTCCACGCGCTGCACCCCCGCAGCCAACAGTGCCTCACGGGCCGCACGGCAGGTGGCACCGGTGGTGAACACATCATCGACCAGGGCCACATGCGGTGGCAATGGCATTTCGGCCCGGAAAGCCCCCTGCACATTGGGCTCGCGCTCGGCAGAGTTCAATGCGGACTGCACCGCGGTTTCGCGATGGCGAATCAACGCTGCCGGCAGCACCGGCAGGCTGCGCCTGCGGCCCCAATATCGGGCCAACTCCAGCGACTGGTTGAAACCCCGCTGACGCAGTCGGCGGATGTGCAAGGGCACCGGCACCAGCGCCATCGGCCGGCTATCTTCAAATGCCGGCTCACACAAGCGCGCCAACAGGCGGCCGGCACCAAGCTGGGCCTGGAATTTGAAATGCTGAATCAGGCCGTCGACCGGATTGCCGTAATCGAAGCCCGCCAGCACCAGAC
>JBEAYK010000298.1:1238-2796 GCA_041159305.1 Pseudomonadota bacterium | reverse complement strand
TCAGAAGTTGTTCGATCTGGCTGCGATCAACGGTGCCGAGCATGGACTGCACCAATTCGGCCTGCAAGCTACCGCCGGTGTAGGCAATCGCCTGGTCGAGCAGAGACAAACCATCACGCAGGCTGCCATCGGCAGCTTCGGCCAGCAAAGCGATGGATTCGGCATCGAATCCAATGCTTTCAGCCGACAGAATATGTTGCATCTGCCCGGAGATCTGTTCGGGTTCCAGCCGGCGCAGATTGAACTGCAAACAGCGGGACAGCACGGTCACCGGCAGTTTATCCGGATCGGTGGTGGCCAGCAGGAATTTGACGTGCTCGGGCGGTTCTTCCAACGTCTTCAACAGGGCGTTGAAGGCGTTTTTTGAAAGCATGTGTACTTCGTCGATCAGGTAGACCTTGGTGCGGCCGCGTGAGGGCATGTACTGGGCGTTGTCGATCAGGGCACGGACGTCATCGACGCCGGTATGGCTGGCGGCATCGATTTCAATCAGGTCGGGGTAACGACCGTTGTCGATATCGGTACAGGTGCCGCAAACGCCGCAGGGATCTTTCGATGTTCCGGATTCGCAGTTCAGGCTTTTCGCGAAAATACGGGCAATGGTGGTTTTGCCGACGCCCCGGGTTCCGGTAAACAGGAAGGCATGGTGGACCCGCCCGGTCTCCAGGGCGTGACTGAGCGCACGCACCACATGCTGCTGCCCGACCAGTTCGGCGAAGCGCTTTGGACGCCATTTTCGTGCTAAAACCAGATAAGACATGGGATTTCCCGTATTCAGAAGCTCATTTTGCCATATTTGGACCGACCCCGGACAGGGGTGATTGCCTTGTGGAAACACCCCTGCTCGCGTATAATTCGCGGTTCACATCAGGCGATTTACATCTGCGGAGAGATGTCCGAGCGGTCGAAGGAGCACGCCTGGAAAGTGTGTAAACGGCTAAACCCCGTTTCGAGGGTTCGAATCCCTCTCTCTCCGCCACTTCTTAACGGCCCCGGGCCGCGTTTCAATGGTGGCCCCTGTCGGCCCTCGCGACGATAGATTGAAAACCCCGCCAGGGCCGGAAGGCAGCAACGGTATTGATTGATTCGGGCGACGAGGTCAACCGGCAGGGGCTGCCACCCTCAGCCCTCAGCCCTCGCGCCAACGTGCCTCGCCATCGGCATACCCTTCGCGCTTCCAGATCGGGACCCGCAACTTCACTTCATCGATGATCCAGCGGCAGGCGGCAAATGCCGCATCGCGATGGGCGGCGCTGACCCCGACCCATACCGCCATGTCACCGATCGCGCAGTCGCCGATACGATGGATGCATCGGGCATCGATGATCTCGAAACGGGCCAGAGCTTCCGCCAGAATGCGTTCACCTTCATGTTCGGCCAGTTCTGGGTAGCAGTCGTAATGCAGGACGAGCACCGGCCGTCCGGCATGGTGATTGCGCACCCAGCCTTCAAAGGCCGCATAGGCGCCGCAGCGCGCATTGGTTAGCGCTTCACGCCAGGCGTGGTTATCGATTGCCGTATCGGTAATGCGGAAATGCATTCAGCCTCCGGATACCGG
>JBEAYK010000298.1:0-1212 GCA_041159305.1 Pseudomonadota bacterium | reverse complement strand
CGGCGGAATGAACGCGATGACATCGCCATCCTTTGGTACGTATTGCCAGTCGCAGAAGGCGCCATTGCAGGCCACCCGAAGTTGATTTTGCGCATGCTTGAAGCCGTACTGCCCGCAAAGCGCCGTATAAAGCTCAGGCAGCGATTCCGGTCGGGGCAGCTGCTCTTGATTGACGCCGGCCGCATCCCGCAATGCCGCGAAATAAAGGACGGTCACGCTCATTTAGCCGACACTCTGCGTTTTCCGCCTTTTTTTTCACGCAACTTGACCGGCCCGATTTCAATGGCATGGCTGAGCGCCTTGCACATGTCATATACCGTCAGGGCAGCGGCCGAGGCGCCGGTGAGCGCCTCCATCTCGACACCGGTCTTGCCGGTGACACGGACCGTGCAGAGGATGCGCAGGGTCTGTTTGTTCTGCCAGTCAATTTGGAACACGCAGCCCTCGATAGCCAGAGCGTGGCAGAACGGAATCCACTGCGCGGTGTTTTTGACCGCCATGGTGCCGGCGATGACGGCGGTATCGATAACGGCGCCTTTGGCACTGCGCATGCCCTGCCCTTGCAGCTGCTCGGCCACGGCTTTTGGAAAGCGGACATCGGCACTGGCACTGGCCATGCGGACGGTCACGGCTTTGTCACCGACATCGACCATGGCCGGGCGTCCGGCGGCATCAATGTGGGTCAATTGCGGTTTGCCACTTTTCTTTCCGGCCACATCAGCCTCCAATGAAGAACATTTCGATTTTTTTACGGGCGTCGGCGGCATGCCGGATTTCACTGTAACGGTCGGTGCGGTGCCGCCACAAGGCACTGATTTCGGTCGAGAGCCTTTCAGCCGAACGCAGATGCGGTTTCAGATCGAATCCGGCACTGGCGAACAGGCAGGTAAACAACTTTCCGTCCACCGAAAGGCGCGCTCGGTTGCAGTCTCCGCAGAACGGCGCACTGACCGAAGCGATGAACCCGACCTCGCCGCCGCCGGATACGGCATAGCGTGCAGCGACTTCGCCCGGTGCGGCAGGCGCCATCGGCGTCAACTCATAACGGGACTGGAGGCAGGCCAGGATTTGGACAACAGGCACGACCTCATCGTTGCGCCAGCCGTTGCAACTGCCGACATCCATATATTCGATGAAACGCATGACATGGCCGCGGTTTCTGAAAAATTCGAACAAAGGCAGAATCTGGGATTCATTCAGACCCCGCTGTAC
>JBEAYK010000071.1:0-7476 GCA_041159305.1 Pseudomonadota bacterium | reverse complement strand
GCTTCAGCGCGCAGCCGCACCAGCCGGTCTGGCAATGGCCGGCCAGTTTCATCGCCATCAACCTGCAACGCCTGCTGGATCTCGGTCTGGTGGATGCGTTGTGGGTGGCCGCGGTCAAGGACGATATGCGCCGACTGGAAGCAGATCCGAACGCGCTGCTGATCACGCCCATGGTGCTGGAAATCATTGCCGAGAAAGCCTGATGCATCCGGATAAAGTCCGCCGCGAACACGTCAGTCAGCTCACCGACCTGCCGAATATCGGTCCGTCGCTGGCTGGCGATCTACGTCTGCTTGGCATCGCGCATCCGCAACAGTTGCAGGGCGCGGATGCCTACCGACTCTACCGCCGACTGTGCGACATCACCCAGATGCGGCATGATCCATGCGTATTGGATGTCTTCCTGTCGATCACCGACTTCATGGCCGGCAACCCGCCACGGGTCTGGTGGCATTACACCGCGGAGCGCAAACGCCAATGGCCTTCACTCTAGAAACGGAACGTCTGCAGCTGCGCGAATTCACCCCGGAAGATGCCGGCTTTGCGCTGCGCCAGCTCAACGAGCCCAGCTTCATCGAAAACATCGCCGACCGCGGCGTGCGTGATCTGGAACAGGCGCGCGCGTATCTGTTGAACGGCCCGATGTCGGGCTATGAAAACAACGGCTTCGGATTATGGGCCGTGGTGGAAAAGTCGTCCGGTCAGATTATCGGCATGTGCGGCCTGATCAAGCGGCCGAATCTTGAACATGCCGACCTGGGTTACGCCTTCCTGCCGGAATATTTCGGCAAGGGTTTCGCCTTTGAGGCCTGCACCGCCAGCATCGCCGCGGCTTCACGCGACTTCGGCATGCCGCAGCTGCTGGCCATCGTGAACCCGGACAACACGCCCTCACGCCGGCTTCTGGAAAAACTCGGTTTCCAGTTGCAGGACACCCGTGTCATTCATCCGGGTGAACGCGCCTTGTGCGTCTATCAATGCGAGCTCGGCAATGCCCTGCCGGGCCAGGCACCCGTTACCGGCGGCGGCTGACTTCATTTTTCGCAATTAAGCCCTATAATCGGGGTATCGTCACAACCGAGGTGTCCCATGAAGCGTCCGGCAATCCTTCTTTCCCTGCTGTTGGCATGCACCGGTGCCGCGGCCAAAACGGTCACCGAACATGGTCGCGTTCATGGCGAATGGTCCGGGCGCGGCGATACCGTCGGTCAGGCCTTCAGCGCCTGCGCGAAATTCTCGCCCTATATGAACGGCGCCTACCTGCATCTTGATTACGCCGTGCGTTACGACACCGCCGGCGCACTGCCGAACCAGATGACCGAATCCTTTTATACCTTCCTGGACAACGGCCGCGTCGAGGGCGTTTCCCTGGACAGCCTGTCCAATGTCCTGCAGCTCAACGGCACCTACGCCGATCACCGCATGAGTGTGGATTGGCTGAAGAACGGTGACACCATCGGTAAAGCCGAGTGGTACCTGTCGGCCGATGGCAACACCCTGACCTTCGTACGTTTCGGTGAAATGGGCGGACAGTTCAAGGAAATCGGCGAAGTGAAAATGAATCGTCTACCTGCCGGGAAAAGCTGCAGCAAATAAGCATGCGCTAAATTGCCCAAAATGGGCACATCGTTTCACCCCCTGTTGCAGATTCACCCCCTGTTGCAGATAATCACCTAATATCGGCACAGGGGAGTGCAACAGATGCGTAAAACCGGGTATTCCGAAGAGGCCTATGCCGCCAACGACGGTGGCATCGCCATGGTCATGGGCGAGCTGATGCTCGCCCATCTGCGCCGGATATATCAGGCCTTCGACGGCGATCTGATGCTGGCGATGATTGTCGCGGAGATTGCCCATTACAATGTGCAGGATCTGGTACGCGGCGGTCATTTCAGGAATGAAGACATTGCCGCCTATGTTGCGGCCAACCGATTGAAGCCGGTCAACACGCTTTCCCTGAGCCAGAGCTGCGGCATTCCCCGGGAAACGCTCCGCCGTAAACTCCGTGTACTCACCGATGCCGGCTTGATTGTCAAAACCGAAGACGGCAACCTCGAGGTTACCGAGCTTTGCCTGCAACGTTTCGGACCGGACTTCAACAAGGCACTGCTCGATGACATCCTGACCTGCAATGCCCGGCTGGAGGGCCTGCTCCATGATAACGCGTCCTGAAAATCGCCCGACCGCTTCGTGCATGAAGCAGTTTCTCTGCGTCATGGTGCTGATGTTTGCCGGTAGCACCGCCGCCTGGGCACAGAGCAACGATGAGGACCTCTCCGGACGACGCGTCAGTGCGGTATCCGTGGACTTCGGCACCGCGGCGCAGACCAATACCACCTACCGCGATGCGGTGCTGCGCGCCTTTGCCACCTATCCGGACAGCCGCTTCGATCCGATGCGCGCCAACCTGATGCTGAACAAGGTCAAGCGCCTGAATTTCGTGAAGGATGCCGGCTACCGCACGCAGCGCAGCGCCGGCGGCGATGTGGAATTGGTTCTGGACATCACCCTCACCGATACGGTGACCGCATTGGCGGAGGCGCCGATCGGCTGGTTCGCCGACCGCACCTGGAAGGACTTTCCGACCCTGTATGCCGATGACCGCACAGTCATCGGTGCCAAGCTCGAAAACAAAACCATGCTGTTCTCCAATACCGATGCCTTCTTCGGCCGGCCCGAAATTCTTACCGCAGGCAATCCGCTGGCAGTCGAGCCGTCGGGCAAGGGCACCAATGCCTGGCTGGAAACCAGCGTACAGGCCGGTCTGTACGGCCTGAGTGCCGTGACTGACCGTGTTTCCCTGTTTGCCGGCGCCAGCGGTATTTATTCGGTGTCCTGGGGGCCGGAGCTGTTCACCGATGCGACGCGCACGCACAGTGATGTCGAAGATGCCTATGTCGGTCTGATCGGCAGCAATACCACGGAATCCGGCGGCAATCGCCAGATGGCGCTGCTGTATGGACGCAAGTCGTTTCAGGTCGATTCGGGCATGATTCTGCGGCTGTCTTCCGCCAATGGCGGCGAGCGCGCCGCGCTGCAATCCAACCCGCGCAATGCGGCAGACCGGCTGATGCTGGCGCAGTTCAGCTACGATGCGCACAAGCTGGAGCTGTTCCGGCTCGATCCCGACGAACTCGACCAAATTGATTCCGGAACCGTTATCGACGGCATCAATTACGAAGGCCATGTGTTGCCGAATCTGCGGCTAGGCGCGATGCTGTTGCGCGTTCCGGAATCCGGTTTTTCCTATTACACCGAAACCGATGTCTTGCCCCGCGAAGGTCTGCGCGTGGCAGATGTGCGTGTAGCCTACGACCCGCCGGCCGGCCTGCCGGGCATCTACCTGAAAGGCGAGTTTGCCCGCCAGACCCATGACGATTTCGACATGGATGCCCGCGCCGGGTATGCCGAATTCGGCTATCAATTCAGCAAAGCCCGCTGGCGCCCGACACTGAGCTACCGGTATTCCCAGTTCACCGGCGACAACCCCGATACGGCGACATTCGAGCGCTGGGATCCGCTGTTTGCCGGCGGCGGCGGCGATGAATGGGTACAAGGATTGAACCAATACAAAGTCGTGCAGACCTCAAACGTCATCGCGCACCGGTTCATGGCGCGCCTGCAGCCGACGCCGCGCTGGGAGCTGACGCCGCAGTTCTGGCTGTTTAGGGCGGACACCCTGAATAATCTGGGCGGCGCCCAGGCGCTTTCGCTATTGAGCGCGAAAGATCTCGGCAGCGAAGTGAACCTGACTGCGCGCTATGTTTCTAGCGCAAAACTAATTTATGTCTTTTCCGCCGCGTATACCCTGCCGGGCGAGGCCATACGCGATGCCCTGAACGATGACTACCGGAACTGGTTCAGCGCCAGCGCCTTAGTGATTGCACGCTTCTAATCCATCCACCCCAAAGGAATGCATCATGAAAATCCTGCACAAATGCCTATTCCCGCTTGCAATGGCGCTGGCTGTCTCGGCAGCGCCCGTGTCGGCACAGAATTACAAAGCAGTCGACATCAAACCAATCGATCCGTCCTACTTCATTCCGAAGCGGCACGAAGGCCGAACCTACGTGATCACCGGCGGCGCCCGCGGTATCGGTGCCGCTTCCGCCATCCGCCTGGCGCGTGAAGGCGCCAATGTGGTCATCCTCGATGTGCTGGCCAAGGAAGGCGCCGAAACCATCGCGCAGATCCGCAAGGAAGGCGGCAAGGCCGAATTCGTCAAGGGCGATGTACGCAACAATGCCGACGTGCAGAAAGCAGTCGATTTGGCACTCGCCAAGTTCGGTGAACTCAATGGCGCCCTGAATGCCGCGGGCGTCATGTCCGCGACCGCGCCGGATGCGCCCTTCGATTACCAAAAACAGAAGTCCCTGTTTCCAAGCCCGATTGCCGAAGCCAGCGACGAGTATTTCGACACCCTGATGGACATTAACGCCACCGGCGTGTTCAAGTCCATGCGTGCCCAGCTGAAGCCGATGCTGAAACAGGGCAAAGGCGGCGCCATCGTCAACATCTGCTCGATTGCCGGTCTGACCGGTCTGGCCGGCAACTCCGCCTATGTCGCCAGCAAGCACGCCTGCAGCGGCCTGACGCGCAACGGGGCGATTGATTACGCGCCTTACGGAATCCGCATCAATTCGGTCAACATGGCCGCAACCGAAACCGCAATGACTGCGATGGCCACCGAGTTCGTGAAAGCCGCCAACAAGGAAAACGCCGGATCGGATGTGGTCAACATGGGCCGGACCAAAACCCTGAGCATACTGGCCTTCGCCGACAGCAAGAAACGTCAGGCCACGGTCTGGGAACAGGCCGCGGTCATCTGCTTCCTGTTGTCCGATGAAGCCTCGAACCTGACTGGTGGACTGTATGCCACCGATGGCGGATGGACGGCGTACTGATATTGCAACAACAACACTTTCACATAGGCCCTCCCAAATTGGGTGGGCCTTTTTTCATTCAGGTCAGCTCCGCTTTTCCCACCACGGCAAATACACCGCCATCGCCACAGCGAGTCCGCAGACGATGGTGAGCAGATGCGCCGGCGCCAATACGTCAAACTTCAGCCAGTACGCCACCAGCATCGGTGCGAATCCGCCGAAAATCGAATAGGCGACATTGTAGGAAAACGAAAAACCGGAATAACGCACGGCCGGCGGGAACAGCCCGACCAGGATCATCGGCACCACCGCGACCGAGCCCAGACAGAACCCGGCCAGACTGTAAAGCAGTGTGGTGTGGGAGATTTCAGCGGGCAAGGCATGGTAAAACACGTAGCTGCTTGCCGACAGCGCCACCGCGCCGAGCAGCAACACGCGGTAGGCACCGATGCGATCGGCCAGCCAACCCCAGAAAATGCAGCCGAAGGTCAGACAGAGGATGGCGATGCTATTGGCTTCCAGCGCATCTGAAGACGAATAGCGGAATTGCGTCTGCAGGATGCTTGGTGTCAGCAGCGTCAGTGTCACGATGCCGATGCTGAGGAAGCCGGTCAGCAGCATGCTCGGCCAGATCTGCGCACGGTGGTCACGCAGCACACGCGTCAAGGGCAACCCGGCTTCCAGCGCAGCTTCCGCTTTCATGGCGAGAAAGACCGGCGTCTCTTCCAACCATCGCCGCAGAAACAGCGCGAACATACCGAACACACCGCCGAGCAGGAACGGCAGACGCCAGGCATAGTCCAATACCACTTCCGGCGGGAAATAATGATTGACCGCCATGGCTACCAGGGAGCCGAGCAGGATGCCGATGGTGAATCCCGAAATTAGCGTTCCGCTGGCCAGGCCGACTACGCGCCGCGGCACATGTTCGGATACGAACACGCAGGCGCCCGGAATTTCACCGCCGACCGCCGCGCCCTGCAGGATGCGCATCAGCAGCAGCAGAATCGGCGCCCAGATGCCGATCTGGGCATAGGTCGGCAGCAGGCCCATGATGAAGGTCGGGACCGCCATCAAAAGCAGGCTGAAGGTGAACATGCGTTTTCGGCCAGCGACATCGCCGAAGTGCGCCATCAGCAGGCCGCCAATGGGGCGCGCCAGATAGCCGGCAGCGAAAATGCCGAACACCTGGAACTGCTTGAGCCACTCCGGCATGTCCGGCGGAAAAAACAGTTGCCCGATACTGGCGGCAAGAAACACGAAAATGATGAAGTCGTAGTATTCCAGAGCACCGCCGAGTGCCGACAGGCCGAGGGTGTCGATGTCTTTGCGGGTCAGCGCACGGTCGCTGTTCTGCATGCGGTCACTTTATTGTGGATGCGAGGTTCTCAGGTTAATCTAAGCGCATCGGAAACACTAGCCTGCAGGAGTGCGCATGGAAACCCTCATCGGCGTATTGGTCGGCATCGGCCTGAGTGCGGCCTCCGGACTGCGCGTGTTCATTCCGCTGCTCGGGCTCAGCGTGGCCGGGCATTATGAAGTCATCCCGCTCGGCGACAGTTTCCAATGGCTGGCCAGCTGGCAAGCCATGCTGGCCTTCGGCGTCGCCAGCATTCTGGAGGTCGGTGCCTATTACGTTCCCTGGCTTGATCACGCCATGGATGCGGCACTCGCCCCGGCGGCGGCCATCGCCGGAACACTGATGACCGCCTCGACCCTCGGTGATACCTCGCCGCTGTTGAAGTGGTCGTTCGCCATCATCGCCGGCGGCGGCGTGTCCTCGATCGTCCACATGGGTACGTCGGCGTTGCGCGCTGCAGTGAGCCTGCCGACCGGTGGACTGGCCAACCCGGTGGTTTCCAGCGGCGAGGGGCTCGGTGCCATCGTACTGACCATTCTCGCCCTGTTCCTGGCGCCATTGGCCTTCGTCATCGTGCTCTGGATGCTGTACCGCATCGTGAAGCGCTTCCGGCAACGCATGGCTGAGCCGCCACCGGGCACTTAACCGAATTTTTACCCGCACTCCCGTAGAGTCGGAGCGTTGGCATTGCCAACATTCCGATAACAACCATACTTGGAGAGGGATATGGATTTGATTATTTTTCTGCTCATCGGTGCATTGGCCGGCTGGCTGGCCGGCGTGATCATGAAAGGCGGTGGCTTCGGCCTGATCGGCGACATCGTGGTCGGCGTACTCGGTTCGTTTCTCGGCGGCTGGTTGCTGCCGAAGCTCGGCCTGAGCATCGGTGGCGATTTCGGTGGCTTCATCACCGCCGTCATCGGCGCCGTGATCCTGCTGTTCATCGTTCGTCTGATCAAGAAGTAAGCCTGCTTCGGCTTCACAAAAGCCGCCTTCGGGCGGCTTTTTTATGACTTTGTTTTACCCTGCTTAAGGTAGGTCAAGGCTTTATCGATGTAGGTCTCACCCATCAGCACCACACCGGACTCGGCATCAGCATCTTCGGTAGCGCCGGCTTTGATGTGCTTGGGCAGATCGCGCTCAGTCATTTCTGCGCGGGCATTGCCCGAGAGCAGGATATCGGGAACGATGCCCTGGGCCTGGATCGACCGGTCATTCGGCGTGTAGTAGCGC